>CAMLKY010000135.1 GCA_946480545.1 uncultured Acidobacteriota bacterium | reverse complement strand
CGATGGAATACGCGGTGGGAGCACAGAAGCTTTTGGGATTGAAGCTGGAAGGGAGTGTTGGATAACTGGTTCGAATCAAAGAGGAAGATCGGGGGCAAGCCGCCCTTCCGGACCTGCGAATGTTGCCCAGTTGCTTCGTAGCACAACGTCGCCATCGTAATCACATTTGCAGGTCCGGAAGGGCGGCTTGCCCCCGGTCTGACATAGTTTTGTCGAATCTATTTACATATAGGCTGCGGAAATAGTCGACGATGTTGGCTGAGTGAGTGACTTGCGGAGGTTACAAACATGGACACAGCACAGATGACGAGAGAGCCGTTACTTGATCCGTCTATCGATACGATGCTGCATGAACAGCTTCTCGATCGTCGGAACAGGCTGCAAACGGCGCAGGCGAGGAGCTCGTTCGATCTGGATCTGTCTCGGCTTCTTTCGGAAGTCGACGCTGCGCTGTTGCGTTTCGATAAGGGAACGTACGGGATCTGCGAAGAGTGTCACGATCCGATCGAGCCCGAACGTCTTATAGCCGACCCACTTGTTCGCCTTTGTCTTGGCGACCTTACTCAAAAGCAGCTCGATGCGATGCAGCAGGACCTGCAGCTCGCGGCGGAGATCCAGCGAGGGCTTCTGCCGCAGGGTGATATCTCATGCGAATTATGGGAGGTCGACTTTGCATATCAGCCGGCGGGTGTGGTCAGCGGTGACTATGTCGACGTGATGCGTAAGGACGGCGAGCTTTATTTCATGCTCGGAGATGTGTCGGGAAAGGGCATGGCCGCGTCGATCCTGATGTCGAACCTGCACGCGATGTTCCGGGCGCTGATCCCCGTGGGTCTCGAGCTTTGCGATCTGATGACGCGTGCGAATCACATGTTCAGCGAGAGCACGCTTGCGAATCAGTACGCGACGTTGATCCTCGGGAAGATCAACCCGCGGGGCGAGGTCGAGATGTGCAACGCCGGCCATTTGCCACCGATCATCGTCGGAGGTGAGCGGTCGGTCGAGCTTGATTCGACAGGCCTTCCGCTCGGGCTGTTCTCCGACAGCAGCTTTATATCGAGCGGCGTAAAACTTGAGCCGGGCGAGACGCTTCTGCTTTTCACGGACGGTGTGACTGAAGCGAACGATCGCGGCGGCGAGGAGTTTGGAGTCGATCGTCTGCGTGAGTCGATCAACGGTTACGCGAAGGGTCACCCGACGGCGCTTCTACAAAGTTGTGTCGATGCAGTTGCTGCCTTTCGAAATGGCGCAGATCGAAATGACGATCTGACGATGCTCGCGTTGAGGTACACGGGTGTGGCGAACTGAGAGGATGTTTTCGGAATAACTGATAGGTGATAACTGATAACTCGGGCTCCTAATTGTCAGTTATCACCTATCAGTTTTCACTTGATTCGGAGAGATTATGAAGCCTGTACAGCCCGCGGCTCAGCCGACACCGAAAGGGCATTATTCACCCGGGTTCGAGCATAACGGTTTGGTCTTTGTATCGGGGCAGTTGCCGATGGACCTCGAGACGCGTCAACCGTTCACTGGTTCGATCGAGGAGCAGACGGAGCTGGCGTTGCGGAATGTCGAAGCCGTATTACACGCCGCGGGCACGGATCTCAACCACGTTCTCCAGATGACGATCTATATTTCGGATATCGAACTGTGGGGTGGGGTCAATGAAACGTACGCTCGCGTAATGGGCGAGCACCGGCCGGCACGTGCAGTGATTCCAGTAAAGGACCTGCACTTCGATACGAAGATCGAGATCGCAGCGATCGCGGCGGTCGGGGAAGATTAAGATTTTTGGCCACGGAGCACACAGAGCAGATCGAAGTAAAACCTCTCTGTGTGCTCTGCGGCAGATTCTTGAAGGGAGGTGGCGAATGAAACTCGACATTTATCAAATCGACGCTTTTGCAACGCGACCATTTACAGGTAATCCGGCAGCGGTCGTTCCCCTAGACGCGTGGCTGCCGGACGAGGTGATGCTGAACATCGCGATGGAGAACAACCTCGCTGAGACTGCATACTTCGTCGCGAACGGCAGCGGGTATGATCTGCGATGGTTTACGCCGACAATCGAGATGGACCTGTGCGGGCACGCGACGCTTGCCAGCGCATTCTTGCTTTTCGAGATGCTGGGTGCCCGCGAGGATATCCTTAGATTTCAGACACGGAGTGGCGAGCTGACCGTCGAGAAAACCAGCGAGAGGTACGTGCTCGATTTCCCATCGCGACCCGGAGTTGAAGCAGATGCGCCAGCCGGGCTGATCGAATCGATCGGTCTTGAACCGAAGAAGGTCTATAAGTCGCGCGATTACATGCTCGTTTATGAGAGCGAGCAGGATGTCCTTGCGATTGACCCGGATTTTAATTCGCTGATGAGGACCGACGCCCGTACGGTGATCGTAACCGCTCCGGGTGACAGCTCTGATTTCGTTTCCAGGTTCTTTGCGCCCGAGGTTGGTGTGCCGGAGGATCCGGTCACCGGCTCGGCGCACTGCACTTTGATCCCGTACTGGGCGAAGCGGTTAGGAAAGACCGAGCTGTTCGCACGGCAGGTGTCGCGGCGCGGCGGAGAACTATTCTGCGAGCATCGCGACGATCGAGTGAAGATCGGAGGAACCGCGGTGCTGTATCTGAAGGGCGAGATCTATGTTGAGGCTGGACAGGCGGCGGTGGCGTAATAGCTCCCGTCCTTCTAAAGGAGGGGAACGTATCGGCCGAGAGGCCGATACCGGGGTGGTAAATCAGCCGATAGGCTGACACCCAACATCCCCGAGACTTAACGGGGGCAACGCCTCGACCTTTCGTCTCACAAAGCCTCGGCACCCCTTCTTTAGAAGGAGGGGAGCTCGGACGAATTCGAGGGCGGCTGTTTGAGAAATGGTAGATATCCGTCTTGCGACACCTGATGATACGGAAACGATCGCGACACTGATCTACGAGGCATTCGCGCCGTTCGAGAGTGAGTACACGCCGGGTGCGTTCGAATATACGACGCCAAATGCCGACGCTATACGGCCTCGTTTCAACGAAGGCCCGATCTGGATCGGGGAGATTGGTGGCGAGCCGGTTGGGACGGTTTCGGGAATGGCGGATGGCGACCGGTTCTACATTCGCAGTATGGCGATCAAGCCGTCTGTGCAGCGGGGCGGCATCGGTCAGAAGCTGCTCGACACACTCGAGACTTATGCTCGTGAGCAGGGATTTGAAAAATTGTATCTCTACACGACATTCGTTTTGCCGGGTGCCAAACGTTTGTACGAGAAAAATGGATTTTACGTCTTGAGAGAAACCCCGCCCGAAGAATGGCACAACATGGGCGGGCTCGAAATGGAGAAGATTTTGTAGTGCTTTAGTGAGCTTCGTGATTTGTGTGTTTCGTTCTGATTTTTTCGTGTGATTTCGTGTGAGTTCGTGGTTACAATCGGTTGCCGCATTCTGGAACCACGAACTCACACGAAATCACACGAACGACGATTACAGTTTCGAGGCCGGAAAGGTACACGAAACCCACGATAACGCGAATGAAGATTATGTTACTCGAAGTAAAAGACCTGCATGCCGGAATCGACGGCAAGGAAATTTTGAAGGGCCTGAACCTTCAGGTGAACAAGGGCGAGGTCCACGCCATCATGGGACCGAATGGATCCGGCAAGTCGACGTTGTCGAAGGTGCTCGCCGGACATCCCTCGTATGAAGTGATCTCGGGTGAGGTGCTGTATGACGGTAAAGACCTGCTGGAGCTCGAGCCGGACGAGCGTGCGCGCGAGGGTGTCTTCATGGCGTTCCAGTACCCGGTCGAGGTACCTGGCGTTTCGAACTCGCAGTTCCTGCGACTCGCTTATAACGAGAAGATGAAGCACCTTGGGGAAGAGGAGCTCGATCCGCTGGAGTTCAACGACTATCTGAAAGAAAAAGCGAAGGTCGTCGACATGAGTCCCGAGTTTTTCAAACGCTCGGTAAACGAAGGATTCTCGGGCGGTGAGAAAAAGCGGAACGAGATCCTGCAGATGGCCGTGCTCGAACCGAAGCTCGCGATCCTCGACGAAACGGATTCGGGTCTCGACATCGACGCGCTGCGGATCGTCGCTGAGGGTGTGAACAAGCTGCGCAGCTCGGACAATGCGATCATCCTCGTCACGCACTACCAGCGCCTGCTGAACTTCATCGTCCCTGACATGGTGCATGTCCTTGCCGGCGGAAAGATCGTGAAAGAGGGCGGCAAAGAATTGGCTCTTGAGCTTGAAGCAAAAGGCTACGACTGGGTGAGATCGGCATCGGGAGTTAAATAGTCCAACGGATGGCAACGAGCCCGGTTGAAAAAAATGGAGGCTTCAGTCTTGCGGCGATCGCGATAGCGGTCTGGGCTGTCGTACTGCTCGTCGCATTTCTGTCCAACCGGGGGTCGGATGTCGGTCAGATCGGAAAACTGGTCGGTAATCTCGGAGGCGGACCGCTTATCGGTGATGAATTCTTCGGCACCGCTGTGGGGGTAGTGATCGCCAGCATGATATTTCTGTCCTGGAATGGTCTCGGCGGTTTTGCGATGTCGAAGCTTCGACTCAACGATCGTTCGCCGATACTGGCCTTCTCGATGGACACAGCCGCGGGGGCCGCGATTTGGTCTCTCATATGGTTCGGTCTCGGACTCACAGGAGCGTATTCCGCTGTTGTCGCGGCAGTCGCCGTCGTAGTCGGTCTCGTCCTGGGCATCTGGCGAACCAAAATCGTGACGCCGACCGACGAGGCTACGCCAGAGCGGTCGCTCGGTATCGATTGGCTCCTCATCGCCCTGATCGGCCTACCGGTCGTGCTTGCGTTCGTCGCCTCGCTTGCTCCGCCAACCGCGAAAGACACGCTGCTTTATCATTTCGCCGTTCCCAAAGCTTTCGTTGCTCAGGGCAGCATCGATTTCATCGAAGGTAATATCGCGAGTTACCTCGCACTCGGGACGGAGATGCACGTCGTGTGGGCGATGCTGCTCGGGGGAATCGTCAGCACACGTGCGGCTGAGGCCGCGGCCGGAGCGACCGTGTTCATGTTCTTTCCGATGCTGCTCGCCGCCATTTACGGCTGGGCCGTCGAGCTGAAACTGACACGACGATGGCGGCTGATCACGACACTTATCGTTGCAGCGGTCCCGACCGCGTATCACGTTGCCGCGAGCGCGTACATCGACCTCAGTCTCGCGCTGTATGTGACGCTCGCGATCTATGCGCTCGGGCGCTGGTGGAAGGGGAATGAAACGGGATGGCTGTTCTGTATCGCGATCTTTCTGGGCGCGGCGCTGTCGGTCAAATTAACGACTGTGTTCGTGATCGCGGCGTTTGCATTGCTGGTCCTGCTGCGAGCACGCCAGGCAAAGGAGAGCGGCTCCGAAGATATGGGCCGGATATTGGTCAGCGGGCTCGGAGCGCTAGTTCTAGCAGGAGCCATCGCATCGCCCTGGTATTTGAGAACGTGGAACGAGACCGGGAGCCCGGTCTTTCCGTTCTACATGAGCGTGTGGAAAGGCGAGGCTCCGGGTTGGGATGTCGAACGATCAAATCTGTTCCAGGGGATGAATTCCCAATATGGTGGTGCGCAGAAGACACCGCTCGACTATCTGCTCGCACCCTGGAATCTATCGGTCACGGGACAGCCGGAGCTTCCCGAGTATTTTGATGGCGTCGTCGGTGTGGGCTTTTTATTGGGTCTGCCTTTGCTCGTCTGGGCCGTTTGGAAATTCGATCTCGCGGTCGAGCTAAAGATCGGCGTGGCTGTCGCGGGTGTGATGTTCATCTTCTGGTTGTTTTCCAGTCAGCAGTTACGATACCTGCTTCCGATACTGCCGGTCCTGGCGATCGCGATCGCAGCATCCTCTGAAACGATCGCGAACAAGGTCTCCGGACTGCGGCCTGTCGCGCAGCTTGGGTTATGCATAGCCGCGGTTGCCGGAATACTCACTTCAACGGCGTGGTTCCTGCAGAAAGCGCCGCTGCGTGTCGTGTTGGGGGGAGAGACGAGACAGGAATATCTGACCAGGAATCTCGATTACTACGTTTATTACACTGAGCTGGATTCAGTATCCGAGTCTGACGCGAAAGTCTGGCTGATCAATATGCGGCGTGATTCGTACAACCTGGACCAGCCGTATTTTTCCGATTACCTGTTC
>CAMLKY010000134.1 GCA_946480545.1 uncultured Acidobacteriota bacterium | reverse complement strand
TCATGAGCCGTCGCATCTCGCTCAAGCGGATCTTGAGCCGAGGCGGTCGAGTTGGCGGCCGGCGATTGGTGGTTGGAATGATCGTTGTTTACGGTGCGCTGCCCGCACGCGGAGATGATTACAAGTGAAAAAACGAGAAGCAGGGTTTTCATGACACCAAGCCTAGCCGAAGAGGGAGGCTTCGACCAAACGCTGCTTCTTCGCGAGCTTGGCGAGCTCTGCGTGAGAAATAAATTTCAGCTCGCCAAGTTCGCAAAGGGGAAGACGTCGAATCACGGTTCCGCCGGACGCGTCGCCGTGTTATCGCTGGCCGTCCCACCGCTGTCGGGGGTATTCGAGCTTACGAAAAAGAAAATTATCATCGCCAGTCCGAGCAGGAACACGATCCCGAGCACGATCGCCCAGAGTTTTGTAGTCGCGACTACACTGCGGTCTTCCGTTCCGATACTTTTGTCATAACCTACGTCCGCCATCCTTACACCTCCACTGATGGAGATGAGGTTTCGCAATTCGTATGCCTACCGGGATAGATCGTAGAATCGCCAGCTCGGCCGATGCTCGTGCGACAGCTTCTGTTTCGTCAGGATCGCTCGCACCATCTCGACCGGTATCGGTCCTTCTTTGAGGATGGTGTCGTGGAAATCGCGGTTAGACATTTTCTTCCCGCCGACGAATTCGCGATGCAGGTCATAGAATTGCAACCCGCCCATCATGTACGCGATCTGGTAGAGCGGCCCGTAATCTCCGGCAAACGATCTGCGCACTTCGGCAGAAGCGTTATCGCGCTCATGGCCGACCCTCTCGACGAGAAAATCCACGGCCTCCTGCGGAGACATCTTCTCGAGATGGAAACTCAGACTAAAAATGATGCGTGCGCATCGATGCATCCGCCAGAAAAGCGCGCCGACACGATCCTCGGGCGTCTTATTGAACCCGCGGTCCCAAAGGAGGAACTCCCAGTACAGTGCCCACCCTTCGGTCCAAAAGGGCGTTCGGAACAGCATCCGATACGGGCGAAAGCGTCGGTTCATGAAGCCTTGCAGATGATGGCCCGGGATAAGCTCGTGATGCGTTACCGCATGCGTGAAGTGCGGGTTGTTGCCGCGCATCGACATCATTTTCTGTTCGTGCGTCATGGTCGATGTCGGATACGAGACAAGAATCGTTTCGCCTCCGAGAAAGAACGGGCTCTGCAATTGGCGCTCGGGCGACATCATCTCCATACGCCACGATTCGCGTGCGAGCTTTGGAACGGTCACGAGCTGATGTTTCTCGACATACTCGATCGCCTCCATCGCCTGGTCGCGAATGAGTTGCGGCTGTTTGCCGGGCTCGACGTACTTCTGCTTCACCGCCTCCAGTGCTCGCTTCCAGTCGTCGCCGAAGCCCATCTCGCGCGAGGCCTTCTTCATTTCTGCCTCGCACCACGCGAATTCACGGTTCGCGATCTCAACCAGCTCCTCGGGCGTGTACGGGATCATCTCGAATGCCAGCTCCTCGAGCAGCGCTTCGCGCCCGATCGGGTCACCTATAATGGTCGTCTTGTCGTCGGGCCGGATACCTACGAGCTTATTAACGACAAACTCCGAATATTTTTGAAACGCATCATCGACCGACTTGTATGGCTCGGCGTTCCACCAAGTAAATGTCGGGTCGTACGAGTTGTGAAAGCTGTACCAATTGCGAAGCGTTAGCCGCAAGCTCGAAAGCGTTCGCACCGCACGATACGCCACGGTTCGCTTTGGCTTGTTTCTGTCGTTCTCGAGAGCCGCCTGTGTGTCGCTGATCTGTTTCGCCAGGTCGGTGAGTATCGCGGCTGTTTTCGCGGGGTCGACCGGTTCGAGGCGTCTGCGCGCGTCCTCAAGATCGCTGATCACCCGCGAAAAGGGAATGACCGGGCCCATCTCGGCTAGCTGCCGCTGCTCGCGCGCGAGCTCCTTTAGTTCGTGATCCAGATAGTTTCGGAACAGAGCGTAATCGATCTTCTCGTCGTGATTAAGCGTATCGAAATTCAACCGCAATAGGAGCGCGTTGTAATCCGTATATAGCTGACGCAAACGCGTGAACCGGTGCCCCGATGTCTGCGCGGTGTAGAAGCGAGTGATGCTTCCGAAATCCTCACCATATTTCTCGATCACGCCCCGAAGGCGGGACGGCGGCTCGTGAAACGCGGCGAGCGACTCGCCCTGCTGAGATCGGGCATCTCCTAACGCGAACAGAACTACGGCAACAAACAGGATCGTTCTTCGAGTTCTCATAATTTGTCGGAAGTGGTCGGAATCGGTATCACATCTTAGCGAATTTCTACGCACTCTTTAAACTTGGGCTGAGTCGACTTTTGTCTCCTAAGAGAACTCGAATGCGTGTCGTTCCACCGGCACGCGCAGTTGAAGAGACGAGCATTAAGCGTAAAGAGTCGGCGCGCTTAAATGTTTCGAACACGTACGTTCGATTGTCTGCCTCCCAACATCTCCTCATCACTTACTGCAATATTCCGACGACAATCGCTCGATAAACGGCGAACCCGGCTTGGTACAAGAGTTGTAAACCGAAATGGAATGAGGTTTCTTCGCGAGAACGGACTTTCACTTACACTCTTCGGGCTTTTCGCATTCTCCCTCGTCGGGCAATACGTCGCCGGATGGTACGAGTACAACGAAGACCAACTGATGCACGGCAAAGCGATGATCAGCGCCGTCGAGTATCTCGGCGAAGGGCATTTTTGGGAGGCGATCTTTGAGAATTGGGAGAGCGAGTTTCTCCAGATGGCGGCTTATATACTCCTCACCGTGTTTCTATTTCAGAAGGGCGCCTCGGATTCGAAACGGATCGACGCCGTCGAACGCGTGGATCGTGTGCTTCCGAAAAAGTACCAGACGAAAGACGCTCCATGGCCGGTCCGGAAGGGTGGCTTTGTATTAAAGGTCTATGAGAACTCTCTAAGTCTGGCTCTTATCGCGCTCTTCGTCGCGTCATTCGTACTTCACGGTATCTCAGGGGCGGCGAAGCATAACGAGGAGCAGATCGAGACCAGCTCACCACTCTCGAATATATGGAGAGCTCGGCTTTCTGGTTCGAATCGTTTCAGAATTGGCAGAGCGAGTTTTTGTCGATAGGAGTCCTCGTCGTACTTTCTATATTTCTCAGACAGAAGGGTTCGCCCGAGTCAAAACCCGTTGATGCACCGCATAGTGAAACGAGTCGTGACTGATCTGATCTCGTACGGATTCAATGCATGAATCCCGTATCGAATTCACGGCTGCAAGACGTAAAACATCGGTTTCACAGACGTTTGCTAGTGGCACGGGCATTGCCAACTAGACAAGCGGAATCATTTGGTCATCCGTTTTTCAGGAGATTAATAGAATGTCGAAACAGGTAATAACAACGCACGGAGAACAGCACCTTGTCCGGGAGGACACAGCGAAATCGTTTCGCGGGGTGTACTGGGCACTGGCGAGTGTTGCGGCTTTTGTGATTATCGCGGCGATCCTGTTTTTTACGGGAGCTCTCGCGGCTTTAACCGACGGCGATGTTGATTCGCCGGCCTCCATCGAACGTCAGACGAGCAGGTAGAAGGTTTGATTATTACAAGCTTACAAGGGGGAACGAACAAGGGGGAATTTGTAATAATTTGTCGTTAGACCTGGTCTTATGACGTTTACGGCGCCGCTCGAAAGAGCGGCGTCTTTTTTTATTTTGGATTTTAGATTTTGGATTTTGGCGGTGACCCCCAATCCAAAATCCAAAATCTAAAATCCAAAATCCTGCCTCGCTCGTTTAGACTACTTAGGTGCTTATCCTCGGAATCGAAACTTCTTGCGATGAGACTGCAGCGGCGGTGGTTCGGGATGGGAATGAGATCCTGTCGTCTATCATCGCATCGCAGGTCGACATGCATAAGCCGTACGGCGGTGTCGTGCCGGAGCTTGCTTCGCGCGAGCACCTCGCGAAGATAGAGCCGATCGTCGCCGAGGCCCTAAATAAGGCAGGTGTGAAGCTCAAGGACATTGACGCTATCGCTGTAACTCAGGGGCCTGGATTGATCGGATCGTTGCTCGTGGGTGTCTGCTACGCGAAGGCCCTGGCGTTTGGGTTGGGGATCCCGATCGTTGGGGTGAACCATATCGAGGGGCATGTCTTTTCGGTGATCTTCGAAAACCCGGAGATCGAATATCCGGCACTTGCTCTGATCGTTTCCGGGGGGCACACGAATCTTTTCTATGTTCCGGAGCCAGGGCAGTATAAGGTTGTTTCGCGGACTCGTGATGACGCCGCGGGCGAAGCATTCGACAAGGTCGCGAAGATGCTGGGGCTCGAATACCCGGGCGGACCTGTGATTGAAAAGATCGCTGCCTCAGGCGACGCACGACGAATAAAGTTCCCTCGTGCGAAGATCTCGGACGGGCGTCCGGATTTCAGTTTTAGCGGACTGAAGACAGCCGTGTCGCGCTATCTGCGTGAGAATGAGATTCAACCCGCAGTCGGAGAACCGCAGCAGAACATCCGCGACATCGCGGCGAGCTTTCAGGCTAACGTGGTCGGATCACTGGCCGACATGCTCGAGCGGCAAGCAGAGGAATACCAGGCGCGGACGCTGATCGTGGCCGGTGGCGTGGCGAGCAACACGTCGTTGCGGACTGCCGGTAAGGCGGTCGCCGATAAGCTTCGCATCCCGATCTATTTTCCGTCGCGGCATCTTTCAACCGACAATGCCGCAATGATCGCTGCCGCGGGATACTTTCATCTTAAGAATGGCGAGAAAGCTGGAATCGAAATGACCGCCGATGTCACGATGCGTCTTCAGAATCTCGAGAACGAGGACGCAAGTCTGAGAGGTAAGAAAGTCAGGTATAAGTTGTGAATTGAACTTTGCGGGCTTGGCAAGCTTTGCGTGAGAAACCTATCTCACGCGAAGCTCGCCAAGCCCGCCAAGGGGGAAATTGGTTGCAAACGCCGACGGCCCGTGGTGTACAATTCAATAGAAAGTTTCCGGTACTAATTGCTGTCCACGAACTGAGGTTCGCCTATCTCATTTGGACTTTTTCTATCAGTTCTTACTGTGGCTATTCTTCAAATCTTTGGGGGGAAAATGAACAAGCTTTTCATGCGGCTGGCGACCACTGTGTTTATCGCCGGCTTTTTTGTTTACGGTATCTTTGCTCAGGGCGTGCCGGCTCCATACACGATACGGCTTCAGCAGTTCGTCTCGGGCCTCGATCGTCCGATACTTTATCGCGATGACGGGCCAGGAGCGGGTCGTAAGACATTCATCGTCCAGCAGACGGGGCTTATCCGACTCTTGCAGCCGGGCTCGCGCACGCCGACCGATTTTATAAATCTCGCCTCGCGAATCCCGGTTCTCGGCGGACTGGGCGATGAACGCGGTCTGCTCGGGATGACCCTTGCCCCGGACTTCGATACGAGCGGCAAGTTCTATGTTAACTACACGAGGGCTGGCGATGGAGCCACGGTTATCGCTGAGTACAGGACGATGACCGGCAATCCGAACCAGGGCGATTTCAACAGCGAGCGCATCCTGCTGATCATCCCCCAGCCGTTTACAAATCATAACGGTGGAATGGTCGAGTTCGGCGTGACGCCGGCGGATCGTCATCTGCTTTACATCGGTATGGGAGACGGCGGCTCGGGGAATGATCCGGGGAACCGAGCGCAGAACAGATCGCTTCTTCTGGGCAAGATGCTCCGCATCGATCCCAACCCGCCGGTTGGCTCAGCGGACCAGTACTCGATCCCGCCGGATAATCCATTCACCGGTGCGAACACTGCCATGTGTCCCAACGGCAGCACCACCTCGGGTAACACGTGCCGCGAGATCTGGTCGATCGGCATGCGGAATCCGTGGCGATGGTCCTTCGATAAAGCCAATGGGACTCTCTGGGCAGCCGATGTCGGGCAGGGATCGATCGAAGAGGTCGACATAATCACGGGTGGTGCCAACTACGGCTGGCGCGTGCGCGAGGGCACGATCGCCACACCCGGCATCGGCGACCCGACGCCGCCCAACCTGACCGAGCCGCTGTTCGACTACGACCGCAACGTCGGCGGCACCGTCATCGGCGGCTATGTCTACCGCGGCACCGCGGACGCCAGCCTGGCTGGCCAATACGTCTTCGGCGATTTCGTCACCGGCG
>CAMLKY010000133.1 GCA_946480545.1 uncultured Acidobacteriota bacterium | reverse complement strand
CGAGCTTTGGTGTCGAAATGGAGAACTCGGCCTCGGAGCTTGTTGACTACTTCATCAAGCAGCGGACGAAAGCATTGAGAGGCTAGGCCGGGCCAGCCTCTCTCAAGTATTACAAGGGAGATAAACTGCTATGGGAGCATCGGTTGGTGGAACCAGCGAATATAACTCGGAGATCAATGTAACTCCGATGGTAGATGTCATGCTGGTGCTTTTGATCATCTTCATGATCGTCACACCGGTAAATATTCCGAAGGAGATGAACACTCCTGAAGAAGACTCCGAGATCACGAAGGACACCTCCGTAGTGATCTCGATACCCGACGACAACAACTTTTATATCGGCAAAGATCCGTTTCCGATCACCGCCCTTGGTGAAAAGATCAAAACGATGATGAAGGACAAGGCGCCGGACAAGCGTATCGTCTACATCAAAAGCGGTGTCAACGTGAACTACGGCACCGTGGTCCAGGCCATCGACACGATCCGGAAACAGGATATCGATAAGATCGGTTTGGTCGCCGATAGGAAGAAGGGGACAGCAGCACCGGAAAGTTAAAGTCAGCCCCCACACCGGGGCGGGAGAAAGAGTATGGGAATGTCAACGGGTGGCTCTGCTGATGGAGCCAAGCCAAATATCAATGTAACGCCGCTGATCGACGTGCTGCTCGTGCTGCTGATCATCTTTATGGTCATCACACCCGTCAAGCCGAGCCGGTTCGAAGCCAAGGTCCCTGCCGAGCCGAAGAACGAACAGCAACTGGATGTGAAGCCGAATCCGCTTACGCTGGTAGTCGCTATCAACCGTGAAACACGCGCTCTGTCGCTCAACAACGAGTCGGCCGGGACGATCGATGATCCTTCGGCGCTGACCGGAAAACTGAGCAGTATTTTCGAGCAGCGGGCCACGAACGGTGTTTTCCGTGAGAATACCAACGAGGTCGAGAAGACCATTTTCATCAAGTCGCCGACGCTTGCGAAGTATGGTGATGTCGTAAAGGTTATTGACGCCGCGAAAATGGCAGGGGCTTCGCCGATCGGCCTGCAAATTGACGATTTAACACAATAAATGGCGCCGGACGGGCCGCTGGTTGTGACAGCGGCCTAATTTTTCCGCCGCCTTCGATATGGAGTCGAAAATGAGATCTTCTCGTTTAGGGGTTTTTGTATTAATTCTTCTGACCGTCGTATTCACGGCGAACTGCTCATATTTCAACCGGATTCTATCCAGAAAGAATCTTGTCGACGGATCCGTCGCCTACAAGGAACGCAAGTTTGCTGAGGCTGAAGAGCTGTTCCGCAAGGCCGCGGCCCGCGACCCTGAGGGAGCCACGCTTGAGGGCAAGACGGCTCAGGTGTTTCTTGCCCGCACGCTTCATTCGCGGTACATCGGTAATCGTGAAGAGCGTCAGTTGGCCGAAGAAGCGATCGAGGCGTACAAGAAGGCGCTTGCGCTCGATAAGAACGATCAGAGCTCGTACAAGGCTGTCGCCAGTCTCCTGAACGACCTCCAGAAAACGGATGAGTGGCAGGCCTGGGTGACCGAGCGTTCGAACAGGGCGGATATCGAGCCGCAGTACCGGGCCGAGGCATTGACTTCGCTCGCCGCGAGAAAGAACACTTGTGCGAACGAGATCACGGACACCGAGAAAACGAAGAAGACAGTCAAGAAGGATGGAAAGGATGTCTTCCAGTGGGTAAAGCCGGAAGATCCTGCAGAGCTTGAGCGGTTGCGCGGGTGCGTCACCGACGGCCTCAAACTTATCGATCAGGCTGTTGCTCTCGAACCGGCGGAAGTCAAGAACGCCAAGAATTTTGACATTAAGGGCGCTTCCGACCAGCAGCTCAGGGAGAACCTCGATCTGTTCAAGGTCTTCGAATCGGTCCGCTCGTATAAGGCGAGTCTGGACGCACAGGCAATGAGACTTGCCGAGATGGAAGGCCGGACGGCCGACCGCGATAATCTCAAGGTCCAGGCTGATGCCGGCCGCGCTGCCTTCCTGGAGCTGAGTAACGTCGACAAGGCGATACAGGACGAGATGGATGCCCGGCGTGCTGCGGCTGAGGCGGCGGAGAATGCCAACGCTAACGCAGCGAAGTAGCCAGGTACCCAATTGATTACGCAAAAGGCGATGTTTCGACGAGAAGTCGGGCATCGCCTTTGCGATATTCGCACGCAATAAAACGTGGCAGACGCTGCATCTTAGAATGTATCATTAGGATTGGCCGAAGGAATGATCCGCATTGAAGACATTATCGAGAAAGTAGAGTCTAACCGGCCTACGCCCGACACCGAGCTTATCCGCAGGGCCTACATGTTCTCTGCGCTTCATCATCGCGGGCAAAAGCGTGCGTCCGGCGAACCCTATCTCGTGCACCCACTTGAGGTCGCGAACATCCTGGCCGACATGCGTCTGGATGAAGTCAGCGTCTCGACCGGGCTTCTGCATGATGTCGTCGAGGACACGCTTGTTGACCTCGACACGATCCGTTCTTACTTCGGTGACGAGATAACGCTCCTCGTCGACGGCCTCACGAAGATCGCCCACATCAGCAACCTCTCGAAGGAAAAGCAACAGGCCGAGAACGTGCGCAAGATGGTTCTCGCGATGATCACCGATGTCCGGGTCGTCCTGATCAAGCTCGCCGACCGTTTGCATAACATGCGAACGATGCAGTTTCTCAAACCTGAGAAACGCGCACGCATTTCACAGGAGACACTTGATATCTATGCCCCGATCGCTCATCGGCTAGGTATGGGTAAACTCCGGAGCGAGCTTGAAGACCTGGCATTCCAGAACCTCTATCCTGACGAATATAGGCGGCTCGCGAAAGAGGTCGATGCCCGCCGCCCGGAACTCGAGGCGATCCTCGATAAGATCAGGGGCAGCATCGAGGCAAAGCTCACCGAGAACGATGTCCCGTTTGTCGCCGTCCAGGGTCGGGTCAAACGGCTCTATTCGCTTTGGAAGAAACTGAAGAAGCAGAAGCTGATGATCGAGCAGGTCTATGACCTGATCGCGGCGCGGATCATCACTACTAACGAGAAGAAGAATTGTTATCTCGCCCTGAGCGTTATTCATGACCTCTGGACGCCGGTTCCCGAGCGATTCAAGGATTGGATAGCGATCCCGCGTGACAACCTTTACCAGTCGCTGCATACGTCGGTGATCGGTGAGGGCGGTCAGGCCTTCGAGGTGCAGATCAGGACCGAGGAGATGCATCGCATCGCCGAGGAAGGCGTCGCTGCACATTGGCGATACAAAGAAAGTAAGCTCGGGTCTGAAGACGACGAAGGAAATCTCGATGAGCTGCGAAAGACAGTCGAGAAGCTGCTCCTGCCTCTTGTCGAGGATAACGACCAGAATACCGACTCGGAAGATTTTATTGAGAACCTGAAGCTCGACCTTTTCCCGAAGGACGTCTATACCTTCACGCCGATGGGTAAGGTCATTCAGCTTCCGCGAGGCGCGAGCCCTATCGATTTTGCGTACGCGATCCACTCTGAGGTTGGCGACACGTGTACCGGAGCGAAGATCAACGGGCGGATCGTTCCGCTAAAGAGCGAGCTGCAGAATGGTGACGTTGTCGAGATCATGACGACGGCGAATTCGAAACCCTCTCGCGACTGGCTGAACTACGTCACAACGTCGAAAGCGAAGAACCGGATCCGTCACTGGATCTCGGAACAGCAGCGAGCGGATTCGATCGAGATCGGCCGGAAGCTCCTGGAGAAAGAAGCCGACAGGTTCCGCGTTGCGCCGAAAAAGCTCATCAACAACGACGCCGAGATGAAGCGCATAGCGAACGAGTATGGATTGGGTCGCCCGGAGGACCTTCTCGCATCTATTGGGTATGGCAAGACCCTGCCGAGAAACGTGCTGTCGAAATTCCTGGGTGCCGAGAAGTTCGCTGAGCTCGATCCTGAAAAACGAAAAGAGACGCGTATACAGAGTGGTGTAAAAGCGGTCAAGCGCCTTATCGGGCTCGGCGAGGACGCGATCATTGTCAAAGGCATCGACAATCTTCTGACCACCCGTGCCCGGTGCTGCAATCCGCTGCGCGGCGAGGACATAATCGGCTACATCTCGCTTGGAAAGGGTATTGTTGTGCATAACAAGCGATGCAAGAACGTGGCCCAGTTGATGGTCAACAAGGAGCGGATCGTTGAGGTCGATTGGGCGAAGACGGAGAAGAGCGAGATCCAATCGGTCGGAATACTCGTCACGACCGAGAACCGCACCGGTATGCTTGCCGGCATAACGAATGCAATTGCCGAGATCAAGACCGGGATCCGGGATGCCAGGGCCATCGTCTCGCGCGATGATCGTGGTCAGATCGAAGTGACGGTTGAGGTGTTCGACAAGAAGCATCTCGATAAAGTCATCAGTGCGATTGGCAACGTTCCCGGCGTGATCGCCGTCGAACGTGTTAACGCATAGCGAAACTTTATTTTTAAAGCCTAGTTTGTTATCATTCGCCTTTTGCTGAACGGCTACCGAAAGGCGATTTTTTGATGAAAGAGATCATATCGACAGAAAAGGCTCCGGCCGCGATCGGTCCTTACTCGCAGGCTATCCGGGCGGGTGAGATGTTGTTTTGCTCGGGTCAGATCCCGATCGATCCTGCGACGGGCGAGTTCGTCTCGGATGACGTTGCGGAGCAGACCGAGCAGGTCCTGAAAAACCTTTCGGCCGTTTTGGAAGCCGGAGGCTCCGATCTCGGGAAAGTGGTTAAGACGACTGTCTTCCTCGCGGATATGGGTGACTTCACCGCGATGAACGAGGTTTACGGCAGGTACTTTAGCGACAATAAACCGGCCAGGGCGACGGTACAAGCTGCGCGATTACCTCGGGACGCGAGGGTCGAGATCGAGTGTGTCGCTCTCGTCTAAGGCGAAATTTGAAAAGCAAAAAGCCGGACGCCCTAAGGCATCCGGCTAGTCATAAAGTTTAACCAAACTCGCTAAGCCGCTTTAACGATCTTACCGGATTTGATACAGCGAGTGCAGACCTTCATCCGACCATTACCGCCAGCGGGTAGCTTGACGCGAACCGGTTGCAGATTCGGATTGAATCGTCTGCGAGTTTTGTTATTTGCGTGTGAAACGTTGTTTCCAAACTGCGGACCTTTTCCGCAAACGTCGCATCTCTGTGCCATATATGATAAGTGCCTCCGAACTAACTACTGAGGTTCTGTATAAGAGTTTAGCTAAAACTCAAAAACAAAGTTTATAGCAAACGGGATAAGGTTTAGTCAAGCAATGGTAGTGAACGATACTTTCGAAGGAGTAGCAGCCAAAGTGCAAATGTTAAAAAGCAAAGTTCTTCCCTTATTGGTTTTAGCCGGCGTCGCCGTGATGATCGGAGCGTGCGGAGGAACGAGTACCGCCTCGAACTCAGCAGGCGAAGTCGATCCGAACGCGACCGCAGCAACGGTCAACGGCAAGGTGATCAAGATGGAAGACGTCGAACGGGCATTCAAACAACAGGCCAAGGGTCAGGAGGGCAGGTTGTCCGACCTTGAAAGAGCCGCTGCCCGTCTGCAGGTGCTGCAGAGCCTGATCGAAGAAGAGGTGATGTTCCAGAAGGCCGAAAAAGAAGGCGTCGTGCCCAAAGACGAAGATGTTGCGGCGGAGATGAACAAGCAAAAAGTGGAAAGCCGTCTTTCTGCGGATGAGTTTGATCGTCAGATGAAACAGGCCGGTCTCGACGAAGCGTCATATCGCGAGAAGGTGCGTCGTAGTATGGCGATCAAGGCCCTCGTCGATAAGGTGACCGGTCGCATCGAGGCTCCGAAAGAAGCCGAGATCGAAGCATTTTTCCGCGGCAACCCGGATATGTTTGTGAAGAAGCGTGGAGTGCGTCTGGCTGCCATCGTTGTTGACCCGAGCAACAGCGGTCAGGGCGATGTAACGACCGACGCGGCTTCGGGTGATCTTCGCGTGAAAGAGATCCTTAATAAGCTTCAGCAGCCCGGATCGGACTTCGCGGCCCTCGCACGTGAATACAGTGAGGACCCGTCGAAGTTCCAGGGCGGTGACCTCGGCTTCTTTAGCGAAGAAGAGCTTCGACAGAACTATCCTCAGCTCGTCGACGGATTCATGAATCCGCAGTTTGGCGTCGGCCGAATGACGAACGCGGTCCCGATCGGCGGCAAGGCGTATATCTTCAAGCTGCAG
>CAMLKY010000132.1 GCA_946480545.1 uncultured Acidobacteriota bacterium | reverse complement strand
CTCTCTCCGCGTCCCCGCGTCCGCCCATCCCTGCATACTCTCACATCCTCGGCGGCTTTCCGTTCTTACCTGTGCGCATATCGGTGATCCAATTCAGCCAACGATACTTGAGGGTCTTGGGAGCGAGGAATTCGGTGATGCCGGTTGTCTTTCTTGGAACTCCGTCGCGAAGCGTAAGCGTGATCTCGCTGAGAAATCGAAGGTAATAAAAACTCGAATCAATGACCTTGATCGGTTTTACACGAAGCCGCATATTGTCTTCCGAGATCAGGCGCAGCCGTGTCGGATAGCGTATCCCGAACTTATCGCGGGCGTAGTTCTGCTCATCATATTGAACATCACGTTCGCGTAGCTCACCATCCTTTATGACAAGTAACTTCGTGCTCGGCGTATGCTCGCCAAGCTCGCAGTACCGGTAGAAAACGGCCGTCGAATCAGAATAGTGCGCCCGGCCCCAGTGCCAGTCGCGTACAGTTTTCGCGAGCCAGCGGTTGTCGAGATTGTGATCGTGATAGCCCGTCCCGCGAAACGATCGAGAGTCGATCGTCTGTCCCTTCTTATCGACGACTGTGATTTTTCCGGTAACGTCCGATCGCGGAGCCACCATGTTCCAGCAGTGCGCCGTCTCACGGTAGCAAAACGATTCGGCCGTGAAATCCGACTCTATCGACAGCCATTCGAGGTCGGCCTCGAGCCTACGATCGCCGGCGAGCTTTGCCCGGATCGATACCGAGTAACCGGAACCGTAAGATGCCTTCTGAAATGTAAATGATGATTCACCGATCCGGCATTCCGGCTTTTCCGCACTCGCGAAGAAATCGCTCTCGCAGAATTCGTTTACGCAGCGGTAGAGGGGTTTGCCACCGCTGAAGAAAGTAAAAGAGACCGCGGGAAACCGCCGGGTGTCACCGGCTTCACGGTTATATCTCGGCGAATAGATAAAGTTGTCGACGAACATGATCACAACGGCATCGCTGCCGCCGGAACTCAGTGCGTCGAAATACCACCACTCGTACGCTTTCGGATCGCTCTGCCGGTGCCAGACATCTGCTCTGACGCTTGATGAGAATGCGAAGTCACCGGCTGGAGCTTGTTGTGAGATCAAATCCATAGCCGTCGAAGTTGAGAGCGGGCGACCGTATCCGACGCTTGGGTCGCAACACTCGCCCGCCTTCGGGTAGCTCTCCCACTTGTTCTGGGCGGTCTAAGAATCGCAGAAAAGCCAACTTTAGGCAAACATTTTGTTGGTATAATGAATCACTAGAAAGTCACTGCTCTTCCCGAATACTTGAGCTTGTAAGGAGAACAAATGAGGTACACATCAAAGTTTTTGCTCTCGGGTTTGGTAGTGCTGACGGGACTATTTGCGGCCGCCTGCCCTGATCGGACTAGCATCGGAGATATCGAAGCAAATCCTGGCCGGTTTCAGAACCGCGACGTCGCCATCGCGGGAACTGTCCGCGATAGTTATGGGATCAACGTCCCGGGGACTCCGCTGCGTGGCGGTGCATACAAGATCGATGACGGCACTGGTTCGATCTGGATCTTCACCGAGGACGCGGTGCCCACAAAGGGCGCTCAGGTCGGCGTAAAAGGACGCATCGGAAGCGGCGTTAACTGGCACGGGCGCAACTACGGCCTCGGGCTGTATGAAAAGGACCGGCGTTTTCGGAAACGGTAGTTCACGATCGTAAATGACTTTTCCAAGGCAGCGGGCTAACATGCCTGTTGCCTTTTCCATTATGGGAACGATTCTCGACTCGTTTGACAGGAGCTTCCGGTCGGTTTCGGCTCGTACGATCGAGCTTCTCAAATCGGTCAGTGATGCCGACCTGTTTCGCAGACCGCGCGAGACTCGCCACTCGATGGCGATGTTCTCGTGCGGCGAGTACGTCATCAGGTCGGCGGGGACGATCGAACAGACGTGCGGAGGCATCACGACAAGACTGTGGGATGATCCGTTCGAGTGGACACTCCCGGAAGAGTTGTCCACGGTAGAGCGCGTCCTGGGATACGTCGAGGAGGTCGAGGCAAGGCGCGTCCAGGCTTTCCGGTTCTTCACCGCGGACGATGATCTGCTGAAACAAATACCGGCGCCTGAGACGCTGCGGACGATCCACGACCTTCTACTCGGGACACTCGCTCGCGCCGAGCATTTTCAGGGTCGGGCGTTCGCGATCTACCAGGTGATCTCGGACGAAAAGCTTCCGCAGATGGGCCAGTAAAGCGCCCCGGCTCGCCGCAGACGAGTTTTTTGCATCGCGAACATTTTCATGCAAGAATTCGTTAACGTTCGAGACATTCGGAGTTACCTGAACTAACGGAGAGCAGATGATGCATTGTCCCCGTTGCGGCCAGCAGCAAATTTCCGATCAAACCAAATTCTGTTCGCGATGCGGCTTCCAGTTGGGACTCGTCGCAGAACTGCTCGAGAATGGAGGCTTTCTGCCTCAATTGGCGGAGCTCTACAAAGGCAAGAGCACCATCTTTACACGTAAGAACGGCCTGGTATTCACGGTGCTCTGGTTCATCTTTTTCGTCATGATGATGCCCGCGTTCTTTGGGATCGCGGGCGAGGATGATGCCGCCGGCGTGTCCGCCGTGTTCGGCATATTCTCAACCATGATGCTGCTGATCTTCTCGCTGGCCGTTCTGAAAAAAGCCCCGAAATCTTATGAGCTTGCGGCCCACCAGATGACGCCTCATCAGCCGGCCCAAATGTACGGAAACCCCGCGGCTCAGGCGCTGCCGCCGCAACAGTCGCAACCCGCGTCGACTTACATGCCGCCAGAGGGGTCGTGGCGAGCTCCGGATACTGGTGATCTGGTACGACCCGGCAGCGTGACCGAGGGAACGACGAAGCTTTTGAAGAAGGACGAGTAGCCTCTATGCACTGCCCGCAATGCGGTCAACGCCAGGTTTCCGAAGAGACGCGATTTTGTTCGCGGTGCGGCTTTCTTCTGACCGGGGTTGCCGAGGTGATGGCCAACCGAGGTCTCGTACCGGGACAGAAAACCTCTATCACGGGTGCGTCCGACTCCCCCAGACGCCGCGGGATCAAACAAGGATTTTTTCTTTTTCTTTTGACGTTCCTGATAGTACCGATCCTGATAATGATCTCGATCGGTCTCAACATCGAACCTTTCCTGCCCGTTATCGGATTGTTTCTTTTCGGGGTCGGCGGTGTGTTGAGGATCGTGTATGCGCTGATGTTCGAGGATAGCGGATCAGTCTCGAATTCGGTCGCGTCGACTCCAACAATGTCCCGGGGTGCGGAACATGCAGGACAATTGCCGCCGTCACAAACGATGCCGGCATCCGCATATACGTCCCCGACGGCCGGCTCGTGGCGTGATACGAACGAACTCCAACACCAGCCCGGAAGCGTCACCGACCAAACAACAAAGCTTCTACAAAAAGAAGAAGATCAGTAACCGATCGCTTCACCGTCGCTGCGCGAGTCGATAGCCCCAAGCCTTATCCCGTCTTCCCCGATCATAATTGCCGTCGCGGATGCGATATATCCCGGTCTCTCAGGAAAGGTATGTCCGTATTTGCGCAGTATCGCTAGCGTGTCGGGCGAGAATCCGTACGGCTCGTACATTATTTCATCCGGAAACCATTGCTGGTGAACACGCGGAGAATCGATCGCGCGTTGGATATTCATGTCGTGATCAATCACATTCACCACTGTCTGAAGCACAGCCGTGATTATCCTCGGCCCGCCACGGGCGCCGAGTGCGAACCATGGCTTGCCATCTCTTCGCATCACGATCGTCGGCGTCATGGACGACAGGGGCCGCTTCATCGGCTCGACCTTGTTACGCTCGCTTTGGATCAATCCAAACAGGTTCGGCTTTCCCGGGCGCGCGGTAAAGTCGTCCATCTCATCGTTCATTAGAACGCCCGTTCCCTTGATGGTCACTCTCGATCCGTAAAGATCGTTGATAGTGTAGGTGTTGGAAACGATGTTGCCGGCAGCATCGATAACTGTGAAGTGAGTAGTTTCGCTTCCCTCGCTTGAGGCGACGTTTCCGTGACCGACCTCACGACTCGAACTGGCCTTGTCGAGATCTATATCCGACCGCCTTCGCTTCGCATATTCCTTGTCGATCAACCTCGTGACCGGCACGTCTGCGAAATCGGGATCGGCCATAAATTCCGCTCGATCGGCGAACGAGCGCCGCATCGCCTCGGCCAGCAGATGGTACTTCGCCGCCGAGTTATAACCCATCGACCGAATGTTATATCCCTCGAGCATATTGAGGACCTGGAGCATGACGACGCCGCCGGAGCTAGGCGGAGGCATCGTGATGATCTCGTGCCCGCGATATGTACCCCGTAGCGGCGTGCGCTCGCGCGGCTTGTAGTTGCGAAGGTCCTCGACGGTGATCAGGCCGCCGTTCGCCTTCATATCCGCGGCGATCATCTGAGCAGTGCGACCGCTGTAGAATTCGGAAGCCCCGACTGTTGCCACCCTTCCCAGTGTCGCGGCCAGCTCCGGCTGGCGAAGCCGGTCCCCTTCTTTGAAATAACGTCCGTTGTTCAGGAATATGCGGTTACTGTCGGGGTACTTTGCGAGGTGCTCTTTGTAGCTCACGAACAAATTCGCTAGACGATCTGTCAGGACGTAGCCATTCTGTGCAAGGGCGCGCGCGGGCTCGACGAGATCGCGCCATCTGACCTTCCCGGAGCCGTGCTTCCGAAACGCCAGGTCGAACCCGGCAAGCGTTCCCGGGACGCCCGACGCGCGGTAGCCGATCGTCGATGATCCTTCGCCCTTGATCAGGTTACCGTCCTTATCGACGTACATATCGCGGGTCGCCGCACGCGGTGCCATCTCGCGATAGTCGATCGCGAAAGCCTCTCCGTCGCTTCTCCGGTAAAGCATGAATCCACTGCCGCCGATATTCCCCGCCTCGGGATACACAACCGCCAGAGCCAGACCGACGGCGATCGCGGCGTCGACGGCGTTGCCGCCGCGCTTCAGAACATCGATACCGATCTGCGATGCGAGCGGATGTTGAGACGCAACCATCGCGTGACGCCCGCGTGCGGGTTCGCGCGACGCCATGCGTCCGGCGGCCGGCTGCGGAGTGAGTCCCGCGACAACTGAGGTACCGAGAAGCGTAAAACAAAGAACGATGACGGCGAGGCGACGCAGAGCATTCATAACGGGAACTCTAACAAAACTAAAACGCGCGACAAAGTCCGGTTACCCGCAACGAACAGCGTAGCGACCTGTGCTATAGTCTCTTTTCGATTTTTATTCGAACGACAGATGATCGAAGGCGACAGTAAATACTATGTTTCTGACGCGTTTTTCACCAAAAAGCATGGTGCAAAAAGTGGGACGCGTTCCCTCGCGCCTACGTCGAAATCTGTCGGAATACAGGCTTGTCGCATACCTCGCCGTTTTAGGTCCCGGAATCATTGCCGCTAACGCCGGTAACGACGCAAGCGGGATCGCAACCTATTCAACCGTCGGTGCCGGGTTCGGATACTCGCTTCTCTGGGTGTTCATCCCCATGCTCATTTCCCTGATCATCGTCCAGGAAATGTGCGTGCGGATGGGAATCGTGACCGGGCAAGGGCTCGCCGATCTGATACGCGAACAATTTGGCGTCAGGTGGACGGCATTCATCATGCTTTCGCTCCTCGTGGCCAATACCGGCGTCATCATCTCGGAATTCGTCGGTATCGCGCAGGCATCCGAACTGCTTGGCGTCCCGCGCTACTTCTCGATCCCGATCACGGCAGCCCTCGTCTGGTGGCTTGTTGTTCGCGGCTCGCAGAAGCGGGTCGAGCGAGTCTTCCTTTTGATGTCGCTCGTTTTCTTTTGCTATGTCATCTCGGCCTTTCTGTCGAAACCGGACTGGCGCAAGGTCGGGGCTGGTTTCGTCGAACCCTCGTTTAGCACCGACACCGCCTACGTCTTCATGATAATGGCGCTCATAGGTACGACGATCACCCCGTTCATGCAGGTGTTCGTTCAGTCATCGGTGGTCGAAAAACAGATGGATACAGACGATCTGCCGCTTGCCCGAGCCGACGTGATCGTAGGTACTTCCTTCGCGTGTCTGATCGCCGCGTTCATCGTGATCTCGACCGCCGCCACACTTCACCTCAACGGGATCACCACCATTGATTCCGCTGCCACCGCAGCCGAATCGCTTACTCCCGTGGCAGG
>CAMLKY010000131.1 GCA_946480545.1 uncultured Acidobacteriota bacterium | reverse complement strand
CCCTGCCTCGTACCGAAGCGATTTGAACGGGATGGCAGCCTCGATCGTAAATCCGTCCGGCGTGAGCACTCCCTTCGATTCCATCACAAGGTCGACGCTGTAATCTTCGCCGCGGCCCTCGGTGTATGTCCCATCGGCCTGAATGCCTAGCGGGTTGAAAAAGATCACGTACGCCTGCCGCTGATCGTTGAAGGTATCGATGTAGACCAGCACGTAATCGTCATTGAATATGTTGTCGCGACGCGCAACGGTCGCACGCACCGTGCTCGGATCCTGCTTGATCTTGTAGGCCATGTAGAGATTCTTCGAATCGTAGGCCATCATGAACTCGGTCGGGTGGGTCGGTGCGACGTTGTCACCCGGATGCGTCTGCAGGAAATCACCAAACACGGCCGCGCTTTTCCAGACCTCGTCGTTCAATACCCCGTCGATGATAGGCGGTGCGGTGAATTTCGGAATCCTTACGGGCTCGGTCTTCGAAACGTAACCGGGAGTTGCGGGAACCGGATTGCTCGCCGTCGGAGTCTCCTTCTGCGAGGTCGGAGACGCCGAAGGTATAAGGGCTTGTGAAAAGGCTGCCGAGGCAAATGTTAGGGCGATAAGAATTGCTTTTATTACGTACTTCATATTCGATCAGCTCACCGGGCGCAGATAGAGCGTCCGGGATTGGTGAAGAAAGCTGTCACTTATGGAATTAATGCGACTTCCGGTAAGAAAACACTGAGGGCCGCAACTTTGTGACAGATTTTTTTGCGGGTCAGGTCGTTATGAAGGTGACGCAATAATGTCCAAGGAAACTGCTGCGTTACAAGGGTGGCTTCAGTTCTCGGATTCAGGATTCGATTCGCACACATTCGGGCGATTTCGTGTTGGGTTCGTGGTTCCAGTCCCAAGCGTTTAAGAGTGCAACCACGAGCATCCACAACGTTACACGAAAAATTCGGGGCGTGAAGATAGAAGTAAGAACCGGGAGGACGAAACTAGCGCATATCGGCCCTTGGAAACATGACCTTGTCCGGTTCGGCGTTGAGACGTTCGAGCATTTTCTTTATTAGGCGGGTCTTTACAGGTCCGGCACGACGTGGCTCAACCAGATATCGTACGATCGCTTCGATCCACGTATTATCGCCGACCCGAAAGACGACGACCGGGCGTTCCTGTACCTCAAGTTGATCGACGGGTGTCTGCTGCAGAAGCTGACGATAGGTGCGGACCCGTTCCATCATCTCCTCACCGACTTCTTCCTGCGCGGCGTCGCGCATCACCTGAGCGACGAACTCCAGATCGCTTTGGTACGCGATCTGGAACTTGATGTCGTTCCAGATATACGGAAAGAGCGGCCACGAATAATTGAACACAGCCGCACTGAGGACATTCGAGTTTGGAAATTTGATGATACGGCCGCTCGGATGATCGGTCGATAGATGGTGCCCCCCGAACTCCCACAAAGTGGTGTCGAGATAGCTAACATCGATAACGTCCCCCGCAGCGTCGCCGATCCTGATCCGGTCACCCACGCGGTACGGCACCTTTACGAGGATGTAGATCCAACCGATAAAGCTCGTGATGGGCGTCTGGAGCGCAAAGCCCAGGACTAGCGAGATCAAACCGAGCGAGACCACGGCCGTGTACCAGTTTGCAAAGACTATCGACAGGACGATGAAAAATATGCTGAGCCCGACGAAGAGGTTTGTTACGCGGTTCAGGTTATACCGCGCGACGTTGCTGTCAACCTGCCGAATGAGGTAGGCCCGAATCACTTCACCAACCGCCAGGGCCAGGATGATTGCCATTGCCCCGAGAGCTACCCGCTGCAGCAGAGGTTGAAAGCGATCTGTAAATCCAAAAAAGTCGAGCCGGACGAGATAGTAAAGGGCCCCGAAGATCACAAAGAGGATCGCGTAAGTTCCGAGAAAGACTTTCTGCTTGGGTGCGACGTCGGATTTTTTCGTGCCGCGTGCGGCCGGCGAAGCCTGCTCGAGAGCGCGGCGGACGTCCTCGTCCTTTTTCAGTTCTTCAACTTCGGCTTGCTTCGTTTCCATCGACGAATTCCCTATACTCTTAGGCACTCAGGTCAAACGCGAACTCTACTTCGGTAGCCCTTATCTTAGCGGAAGTGCTTATGTTTCGAAAGACTTATGTGATCGTCATGCTAACAGTCGTCCTCGCGACAGTTCGACCGGCGGATGCCCAGACCGCGACCGTCGAGACGCGACCACGCGCTCGCGATATCGGACTCCGGATCGGCGTGCTCCCCACGGGACTGCAAAATTCGATCACGGATGTGGACACGGTAACCGTCGGTCAAAAGACCATAGTACGAGGAGACAATGTCCGGACCGGCTTGACTGTGATCATGCCGCACGCGGGAAATCTCTTTCAGCAGAAAGTCCCCGCCGCCGTTTTTGTCGGGAACGGCTTTGGAAAATTGATGGGATCCACGCAGGTGAATGAGTTGGGCGAGATCGAGACGCCCATCGTACTTACGTCGACGCTAAGCGTTCCGAAAGTCGGAGATTTCTTGCTCGATTACATGCTGTCCCTTAGGGAGAATCAGCAGGTGCAATCTGTCAACGCGGTCGTAGCCGAGACCAATGACGGATTCCTGAATGACATCCGCGGAAGGCACATAACACGCGAAGACCTGTATAACGCTATCAGCTCGGCAAAGAAGGATGTTGATGAAGGCTCGGTCGGAGCCGGCACCGGGACCGTTGCGTTCGGTTGGAAAGGCGGCATCGGAACGTCTTCAAGAAAACTGCCGGCATCGCTCGGCGGTTACACACTCGGGGTGCTGGTGCAATCAAACTTTGGCGGAGTCTTATCGATCGACGGCGCGCCGGTCGGCATCGAGCTCGGAAAGTACTACCTGAAGAACGCGACCGCGGTAAATCCAAAATCCAAAATCGAAAATCCGAATTCGGCCGATGGTTCCATCATTATCGTCATCGCGACCGACGCCCCACTCGATCATCGGCAACTGAACCGGCTGGCGGCAAGGTCGATGTCCGGACTGGCGCGGACCGGCTCGTCGATGACGAATGGGAGCGGCGATTACGCGATCGCGTTCTCGACGGCAAATCTAGTTCAGAGTGACAACCCGGTCCGTGACATCAAGGTCCTCGGAAACGATGCGATGTCCCCGCTCTTCCAGGCCGTGATCGAAGCAACTGAAGAAGCGATACTCAATTCGCTCTTCAAGGCGACCACTGTCACGGGCAAGGAGAAACGCACCGTCGAGGCGATCCCGATCGACCGAGTGAAAGAGATCCTGCGCAAGTACGGAAGGATAAAGTAAGGGTTTGGCAGTGTGAACCGCATCCGGTGTAGCCGGCAGCACGTTAGACCACATCTAGCCACCGGCCACACCGCAGCATGAGAACGCTCCGAATCAAGGATTAAGAGCTCCGCCGTACCACAAGACTGTATAGTCGATCGGCCCGCCGGTCGGATTCACGAATGGAATCCGGACCGTGACATTCTGCATCGGTTTCCACTCCTTTTTGTTCGGAGCGTATGCGACCAGGTAAGGCACTCCCTGCGGAGTCGTACACTGGGTCAGGCCTGCGATCGCGGATGGCTCGATGGTGACACCGGGAGTCTGAATTTGGACGACGAACATCACACGCGGGTCAAGATTCTGGCCCGAGTTGTTTCGGATCGTCAATCTGAGAACGTCGATACCAGCTTGTTCGTCACGGGTCCAATGGGCGTTCCCGCGCACTTCGATCTCTTCGGCCAGGCTCGGAGCGCACTGCGTGGGTTCCGTTGCGGTGACACCCGCGACCTGCGAATTATTATTAATATCGGGGTCGCCCTCTGAAGCCGTCGCCGTAAAAGTTGTACCGACGTACCCAGCCGTATTCACAACAGCATCGATGACAACATTCACCGATGAGTTCGGTGCAATGGTTCCGATCACGCATTCGATGTTCGAGCTTACGACCGAACAGCTTCCCTGCCCCGCATTCATGGTACCGATCGCGAGCGAGCTGGCCACCGGAGCATTCAGGTGAACATTGGTCGCCGCGTGCTGGCTGGGATTATTGATCGTTACGGTATAGACGGTCTGACCACCGACCGGGACCGTCGCGGGTGCGGCCGAGGCTTGTACGCCCAGATCGATCGTCACGACGGGCGTCACCGTCGGTGACGGCGAGGGCTGCGAAATAACCTGCGTTGGATTCCAATCTGGCCGACCACCGGCTACGTCGAGGCTCACAACATCCGTTCCATCCGCCTTCATCGTTGCCAGATAGTCGCCCTTAACAAACACGATTCGTTCGCCGCCCGGGATAAAATCCGGATCGTACGGCGATTCCGCCATGTTCCCGGTCAGGTTCGTGATCGTCTGGCTTCCATCAAGTTTGAATGCCTGCAGATTGTGCTGGTAACGGACCACCAGTGATAAACCGTCAGGCGATATCGTGCCACGCGCGGAATCGAAAAGAGCGTTTACGAATGTGAGCTGCTCGACCGCACCGCTGCCAGCCGCATCCGCGCGAAAGTACTCATCACGAGCAAGGCCCGTCTCGGAAACGCGCGTGCCCTGAAAGATGACCTTAGTGCCGTCCGGTGTCCACAGCGGGGCGGCCTCTTCCTGGATGGAGCTGTCCGCGATCGCGAGCCGCACCTGATTCTGTCCGTCCGCGTCCACGAGGTAGACATGCCATCGGCCCTCATGAGCGCTCACGAATGCGATGCGGTTCGCAACCGGCGACCATACCGGTGAATGACTGCTATAGTTCTGGGTGATCTGAACGCGGCCGCTGCCATCGGCATTCATTGTCCACAGATCAGACGTCTCACCGCCGCCAACCGCAAAAACGATCTTTGTGCCGTCAGGCGACCAGGTTGGCCCATAGCCGGGCCCCAGATCTACAACATTCGATCCGGTTTGATCGGTGACATAGATCTTTGTCTGGTCGGTCGAGTCATCATAACTGTCGAACACGATCGTGTTCGGGATCGTCTGCATAGAAGCGGACGGAGCAGTTATGAATAGACCAGCCGCCGCGAACAATGTTGCGACGGCGAGAGCGGAAAGACCGCGGATAACATTTTTATGAAATTTGATCATTACAAAAGCTCCCTGCATATGAAAAGTTGAAAAAGCACGACGGCCTGGTACCCGTCTACAGCCAATAACGCGAAGTTTTGTCGAGTGATGTATCAGCACGCATCCAGTGCTAAGATTTCACCTGTCTATATGTTTGCGATCGAAAATTACATTGGCGGTGAACTGGTCAAACCTGCGTCGGGACAATATCTCGATAACATCGAGCCCGCCACCGGCGAGGTTTACTCGACTATTCCCGATTCGGACGATCGTGATGTGAATCTCGCGGCCGATGCCGCCCGGGCGGCTTTCCCTGCATGGTCGACGATGCCGGCCGAAGCTCGATTCGAGGTGCTTATGCGTCTCGTTTCGCTTATCGAACGCGACGCCGAAGAACTCGCACGAGCCGAAAGCGTTGACAACGGCAAGCCGCTTTCGCTGGCACGCGTGATGGACATCCCGCGTGCCGCGGCGAACTTTCGTTTCTATGCAACGGCGGCGATGCATACGTTCAACGAATCGCACGAAACGGTGGGCCAGGCGATCAACTACACGCTGCGTCAGCCGCTCGGGGTCGTCGGTTGCATCAGCCCCTGGAATCTTCCGCTTTATCTGTTCACGTGGAAGATCGCTCCTGCGATCGCCGCCGGGTGCACCGTCGTCGCAAAGCCCTCGGAGGTAACACCGATGACGGCTTACATGCTCTCCAAACTTTGTATCGAAGCGGGCGTGCCGGCAGGCGTCCTGAATATCGTGCACGGTCTCGGGCCAAAGGTTGGTGCGTCGATAGTCGGCCATCGAGATATAAAAGCGATCTCGTTTACCGGCGGCACGAAGACCGGACAAGAGATCGCACGCACGGCGTCGCCGATGTTCAAGAAGCTCTCCCTCGAGCTGGGCGGCAAGAACCCGAACGTGATCTTCGCGGATTGCAATTACGACGAAATGCTCGAGACCACCGTGCGGTCGTCATTCGCAAACCAGGGGCAGATCTGCCTTTGCGGTTCACGGATCTTCGTCGAGCGTCCGATATATGAAAGGTTCAAGAACGACCTCGTTGCGCGTGCGCTCGAGATGAACATTGGTGACCCGCTCGAAGATTCGACGAACCTCGGAGCCGTGGTCTCCGAGCCGCACATGCAAAAGATCCTGTCGTACATCGA
>CAMLKY010000130.1 GCA_946480545.1 uncultured Acidobacteriota bacterium | reverse complement strand
CTCAACCCTGGGATTTGATGCTACGTCGCTTCGGGGACAGGGAGACCGTTGGATCGATTGCCCTCAAAACCCGTAACTGCCCGCCGGGACTCCGCGACATCCTGCACCAAAACGTAATCCCTAACCTCCGCTATCACACTATTTCGTCAGTTCGGGTTGCCAGGAATCTTTACAAAGACTTGTATTTTCTTTACACGCGGCCGTCGAAGACCGGAGGTATGATTCTTGCCGTGAGCCGACGCGTACGAGACGCAGTTTGTTCTTCAAGCGGTTCGATTTACGACTCTTCCCCAGGAGTTAAAGTAAAACAATTTAGGAGGAAGCTTTATGCATTCCAAGAAATGGGTTCAAGGGGCGATTCTGTTGCTTACGATGTTTCTCTTGGGCACCGTCGTGTCTGCCGGTGAGCCTGACGATTATGTTCCCGAGGTAACCGACCGCGTCGCGCGGATCAGCTTTGTTCGCGGCGATGTCCAGATCCGCCGGGCCGACAGTCAGGATTGGGAGGTCGCTGTCTTGAACTTGCCGATCGTAGAAGGCGATGAGATCGCGACCGACGGCAACGGACGCTTCGAGATCCAGTTTAATGCCCATACGCATCTGCGAGTCGCCGAAAACACCCAGATACGAATCATCGGATTGAAGGACGAGGGCATAGCCGTAAGTGTCCCGCTTGGGACCGTTGTCCTGCGTGCGACCGAGTTCGGAAGCTCGTACTTTGAGATCGATGCGCCGAAGACCACCGTGTCGATCCAGAAGTCGGGGACATATCGGATCGAGGCCGGGGTCCCGGATAGCCTCGAAGTTTTTGTTGCCGCGAGCGACGGTGGCGAGGCGCGTGTCTATTCGAGCGATGCGGGGTTTACTGTCAGGAACGGCCGTCGTGCGAAGGTGTTCATCGCGGGAAATCAGGTCGGCGAGTGGGAGATGGCCGACGCATCAAGATTTAGCGACGAGTTCGACGAGTGGTCGCTCGAACGCGACGCAGTGATCGCCCAACGACTGAGAGATGCGCATTACGACACGTATTACGATCGCGACATCTACGGCGCCGAAGATCTGAATGAGCACGGTGAGTGGATCTATACGCGAAAGTACGGCTACGTCTGGCGGCCCTACGCTTCGTCGATCAGGCATTACACAGACTGGTCGCCCTACCGCTACGGCCACTGGCGTTGGATACCTTCGTATGGCTGGACATGGGTCAATGACGAACCTTGGGGCTGGGCTACATATCATCACGGACGGTGGGTCTGGTACAACGGGGGCTGGCATTGGACGCCGTATGGGTATTACCGCTCGCGTCGAAGCTGGTGGCATCCGGCGCTCGTAGTTGTACGCGTTCTCGGCGGAAACGTCTGCTGGTATCCGCTGCCATACAGCTACGGTTACTACAACTACAACGCCTATTACTACAATCACTATCCGCGACGGCGGCGTCACGGAAATAACAATCAAGGCGGTCCACCGGTGGCCGGCAATCCGACCCCCACGCCCGGATCCGCGCCGGTAACCCCGATCCGCGACGGCAAGGATCGTATCAATACTCCTCCACTGGAAGAGGTACCGCCGGGTGGTGTCGTAACGGTCCCGGCGAGCGAGTTCGGCCGCGGCAAGGGACGATTTTCGACAGCACCGTTGTCGGTCGCGCAGAATGTTCTATCGAAAGCGCCTGACACAGCCCAGGACGCGCCGGTGCTGCCGACCTATACGGACCTTAACGGCAAGGTGAGCCGCGAGATCAAGACCGTGCGGCCGCCGATGGTTCGTGCGAATTCGAATGTTCAGATAGGCGCGACCGTACGAAAGGCTGATGCACCGTTGGATCAGGAGCTGCAGAAGTCGCGCATCTTTGGAAATCGACCGCCGCTTCAGATAAACACCGGGCAGGGCGATGTCCGGGTGCCGGTTACCGATGGTGGACCGAGGAAGACGGGAGCTGTGGAGCGTCCGGCAGATAAGGATAACAGCGACGCTGCTCCGGTGCGCGAAACGCCGCCCCGGAAGGACGACGCTCCGGTATTCGCACCGCCAAAGACTCGACCGGAAGAACCTGTTCGAGCTCCGCGATACGATCCGCCGAAGCAGGAAGAACCGGTACGGCAGCCGCGTTACGAACCGCCACTAAAACGTGAGGAGCCTCGTAACGAGCCCGTGCGGGCACCGCGGAACGATCCGCCCCCGCCGAGAAACGATCCGCCTCCGAAGAACGATCCTCCGCCGCCGCGGAATGATCCTCCTCCAAAGAGCGATCCTCCGCCAAGCAAGAACGACACGCCCTCCAAGCCAGAAAGGTTAGAAGGCGGGAAAGGAAAGCCCCGGTAGGAGACAGGAGACGCGGGGACGGGGTGACACGGAGAAGGGAGAAGGTTCTATCGAGAACCATCTCCCTTTCTCACTTTCTCCCCTTCTCCGTGTCACTCCGTCGCTGCTTCCCCGCGTCTCCCCATCCTCGTCTCTTATTCCACGGGAACGAACACAGACCGATTGATCGCAGATTCGTTTCCGACTACAGCAAAACGGATATTCTTCATGTACTTGTTCGCAACATTTCGGATATCGGCCGGCGTTACGGCACGTACCCCGTTTAGAAACTCGAACGAGTTTCTCCAGCCTCCGCCTATCAATTCATAACGTGCGAGTTCGCCGACCTGGGCCGCGCTGGTTTCCTGGGCCAGATAATGCCGCGTCAGGAAAAATGACGTTATCTCATCGATAATGCCTTCTGGAAGGGTCCGACTCTGCAGCAGCCGGATCTGCTCGAGCATCACGCGCACAGCTTCGTTGGCGTCATTTGCCGAAACCGAAATATTCGCCGTGTTCACGGCGTAGTTGTTCATGTCCGCGCTCGGTGCATAAGAAAGCTGGCGTCGAACACGTACCTCTTGGTGCACAAGCGTCTGCAGGATCGTCGTTGCGACGCGCATCGCATGATAATCCGGGTCGCGCAATGCCGGAGCGCTGAATGATCCCTGCACATAATTCGTCGGCAGCGCGCGGGCCGAGACGTCCAGCGTACCCTTAGAAAAATCGAGGGCCGGAAGCGGTTGATCCTTGTAGCTTCCCCGCGGAAGCTTTCCGAATGTCGCGGCGATCTTCGACTTCAATTGCTCGGCGTCCAGATCGCCCACGAAGACAAAGAGAAGTCTCGATGTCTCCATCATCTTCTTGTGGTACGCACGAAGATCCGCCGGAGTAAACTTAGCGATCGTCGCCGCGGTCCCGATCGGATCGTTCGCGTACGGATGGCCGGAATAGATGACGCGGTCCTGCACCGACTGCAGCGCGCTTTCGGGACTGGTCCCGCGCTCGCGGAGCCCGGTCAGGATGCGATCCCGGTTCTGCTGTACATCTTCAGCCGTGAAAGCAGGGTCGAGCATGACCTCAGTCAACACCTTCCAGAGCTTGTCAAAATTTTCGCGTGTCGATGCAAACGAAACCACGCTGAAGTCATTCGTCGCCGCCGTGCCAATCCCGCTCCCAAGCCTGGACAACTCGCGACGCACCGTCGCACGCGGCATGTTGCGGCCGGCCTCCACCGCGGTGGCAAGCATCAGGTTCTCGATCCCTGCCGTCTGCTCGTCGACATTTCTTGAACCGCCCCGCAAGAATAATCCACCCGCGACCGTCGGAGCTGACGCCCGCCGCTTCACGATGACCTTCAGTCCATTGACGTCGAATTCGGTTACCGCCGCGGCCTGCGCCGAAAAATCCGAGGGCTTCGGAGCCTGCCCTGCGGCTGCGAAAGCAAAAAGGACAAGAACGGCAACGGCCGCATAAAATCTCGAGATCATAAATCTGTTCACTGCTGCGCACCTCCGATCAGGTCCTGTTCCGTAAGGTTCGCTGTCTTTTTCGCATCCGGAGAAACCAGCGCGATCCCGACATGGTTCTTCCCGTGGATGTACGTCTTGATGTAGCGGTTAATATCGTCACGCGTCACCGCCCGAAGCTTGCTGTGGTATCCACGGAAATAGTCGATGCCGGTCGATGACCACCAGAATCCAAGCGTGTGAGCATACTCGCTGGCCTTCTCGCGCTCGAACAAGTCGTTCGATTCAAGTATCGTCTTCGCGCTTTCAAGTTCCTCATCGGTGAAGTAATCGGGGCGCGTAAAGTCGGCGATCTCGGCATAGACAGCCGCGAGAGCCTTCTTAGCTTTATCGGGCTGCGTCACCATCAGCAGGTTTATCGGGCCGACATTACGTTGCGTGTAATATCCAAAGCCGACCTGCGTAGCGAGCCGCGCATCCACGAGCTTTCGCTGAAATCGTGAGTTCGGCTGCGAGATAATGTACGAGAACACGTCCGCCGCATACGTCGCGGCATCGTCCTTCCCGATCGAAGGTCCGTGCCAGCCTATCTCGATAAACACGTTCTGACCTTCCTGTCCGCCCTCGCCCACGTCGGCCGCCTTTTCGATGATCACCGCCTCGCTCTTTGGCAGGGGCGGATGCTCAACCAGTGGAAATTCCTTGAACGGGTCGACGGCTCGCCGCTCCCAACTTCCCATGATCTGCTCGGCCAGGCGAAACACTTCATCAGGCTTTGCATCGCCGGTGACGATGAGCGCCGAGTTATTTGGAACGTAGTATCGCGACTGGATCGTGCGCATCTTCTCGATGGTCGAGCTCCCGACCGATTCGCGCGTGCCCTTCGGATCTTTTCTCGTCGGGTATTTGAAGAAGAGCTTCTGCTTCATCGTGAGATCGAGGTATGTGTACGGATTAGCTTCGTGACGATCGATCTCGCCAATGACGACCCGCTTCTCGGCCTCGAACTCCTCCTCGTCGAATCTTGGATATCTCACCGAGTCGTTGATGATCCGCATCGCGGTCGCGAGGTACGGGCTGGTGGCGCTGTAGTAATAGTTGACGATCTCTTCACGCGTGGTCCCGTTGTAGAGGCTGACCTTGTCGGCATCTTTCAGATAAGACGTATCGCCGATCTTCGACCGAAGTGAAAACGCCTGGGCGCATGTCGCGTTGGCAACGACGACGGTTCGACCGCGGGCTGCCGCGTCGTCGCAAGCGTGAAGTTGGGCCGCCATGTTCGACTTGAAGAACATGTGCTCGTAGAGATGCGACAATCCATGGAACTCGGGTGATTCGGTAAACGACCCGTTGCGGACCGCCAGCTCGACCGTAACGATCGGGACCGACGAATCCTGCAGCACAATGACCTCGAGCCCGTTCGGAAGCGTCTTGCTAACGAAAGGAACCGCGTAAACCTGACGAGCGGCCGTCGCAGCCGCAGCCGTATTCCGAGACGCCGTTTGAGCAAACACGCCGTTCGAAAGGATAGCGGCCGTTGCAATAAAACTAAGTAAAAGTCTTCTCACCAATAACTCCTTATGCAGGCGAAATCCCGAAGCAGCAATACATTGCACGCTGCTTCAGCATATTATATTTCCAAAATTCAAGAGAAACCGCTGCTTGAAATAGATGAAACAAACACGGGCAAAGCTGTCCACAAAAGGCCCCGCCCATTGATAGCGATGGAATGGCGCCGCGAAAGAACGGAACGGAATCTTCTCGTGTTGTTTCGTGTAGTTTGTGTGATTCGTGACGAACTACACGAAAAGACACTAAAAGAAAGTCTCCTTGTTTCGCCGAGTACACGCTTTTCGCGGGCACTGCTCTTGGCTGATCTGCTTGCCCATACGTCTTGAGCCGCTTAATCTAACTACACAGGAGTTTTTATGGAACGAGACAATATGATGCACGGGGCTCGGACGGCAATGAACACCGATCCGGACATTCGAGCTTGGACGGAAAACCATCTCAAAGAAAAAACCCGGGCCGAGAACCCGGGCATGTCTGACGAAGAATTTGAGAAGTATTGGAAGTATCACAAGCCCGAGATCATGCACGCCGGCGCCGCCGAAGCGATCCAGGCATACAAGAGCCGGCCTCGCTAATCCATCCGTCGCGAGCGGTTTCTGCCTTTCAGTAACGCGAAGGCAGCGAGCCCGACCGCAGCTCCGATACCGATCTTGGTCACTAGCCCTGCGCGGTTGTGTTTCCATTCGGCTTTCCATCCAAGCTCGCTAAAGATGTTTGGTATCTTCCCGCGGGAAAGATCACCCAGCAGGCCTTCGAAAACCTGTATCCGATCTGCGAGCATAAGCGGCAGCCAATGACCGTAGCTGTTCTCGCTATATTTGAATGCCCCACGCCGGATCATTCCGCTTAGACCCGACGGCGGGATCGTCTTCCCGAACGT
>CAMLKY010000129.1 GCA_946480545.1 uncultured Acidobacteriota bacterium | reverse complement strand
ACAACGACGCGATCGCAAATCGAAAATCGCAAATCGCAAATCCTAATCCGTAACATAAATCCTCTGCAGCGCCTCGAAATCGAGAAACCTGATTTCGATATCCACCGGTGATTCCGGAAATCTCTTTGCCGTGTTCAGCCGTTTTCGAAGCAGCTCCTCGTCCTCGAATGTGAGCTGGGTTACCAGGATGACCATCAGCCGCACGTTCATAACCGCGCTCATCTGCGCGACGATGGTCTGGACGCGGGCCATCTTTTTCAGCATCGAGTCGATCCGTTCCTGTCTCAACTCCGGAGCAACAAGAAACGCGACCTCGGCGCAGATTATGACGTCGCCCTTTACGAGCACCGCGTCGAAAGGAACATCTCCCAGACTTACATGACGCAGCAGCGGCACACGCTCTTCCTGCTGGATCTGTCGGAGGGCCAGGTCTTCGGCAACGATGTACGCCGACTGCAGATCGCTTATCTGTTCGGTACTTACTTCGAGCAGCCGCGACAGCTCGACCACCTCCAGATTGAGGCTCTGACGCTGAACTTCCGGCAGCGCCGATTCCCATTCGATACGAGCTTCGTCCTGTGCTGCAGCCAACCGCCGCGCGGTTCGGCTACTTAAGAATGAATAGATCAAAAGTCCGACTAGCGACATCGCGAACAGCGCCACGAACGGCCACATTTGAAGCAGCAACGCCAGACCAAGGCCGCCGACCAGACAAAGGCCGACCGACACACTAAGCCCGGTAAGCGGAGCATTGCTGCGATGCTGCGAAAACCGGACAAATGAATTGTCGAGTTGCTTTGCCATGAGTCGAGTCGCGAAAATTCGAGGGCGCGTTATCCGCCGTCAGCTTGCGGTCGATGCGCGTTCAAATGCGATGTCCTCGAAATGCGTGATGCGTTTGAAATCGCGAAACCGCTGGTTGATCTCCGGATAATCGAGTGCATCGACGCGCTCCGTTCCGAACTTCTCGACGTTGAACGACGCCATCACCGATCCGTAGATGCATGCGCGCCGCATCGAATCGTCATTGATCTCCGACTGGCTCGCGAGATATCCCATGAACCCGCCGGCGAACGTGTCTCCGGCACCCGTCGGATCAAAAACCGATTCGAGCGGATAGGCCGGAGCAGAGAAGTAACCGTCTTTCGTAAACAGGGTCGCGCCGTACTCGCCACGCTTGATCACGACGGCCCGAAGACCGAGGTCCATTATCGCCCGCGCCGCCTTATGGATGTTCGGCTCATCCGTTAACTGGCGCGCTTCCGCATCGTTAATAACGATGCAGTCGACGACCTTTATCGTCTCGATCAATTCGTCCTTCGTGGACGAGATCCAATAGTTCATCGTGTCCATCGCGACGAACTCGGCCGACGTGCACTGCTCGCGGACGCCGCGCTGCAGCGTCGGTTGGATGTTTGCAAGGAACAGGAGGCGTGCGTTCTTTGAATTATCGGACAGCTTTGGATCAAAATCTGCGAACACGTTCAGTTGCGTATCCAGGGTGTGGGCCGTGTTCATGTCGTAGTCATAACGGCCGCTCCAAAAGAAAGTTTTGCCGTCGGGCACGACCTCGATGTCGTCGGTGTTTATCGAGTGGCGTTTGAATACTGCCCACTCCTCGTCGCCGAAGTCGCCGCCGACCACGCCTACCGCGTTAACGTTTGTAAAGAAACTCGCCGAAAGCGAAAAATGCGTCGCGGCACCGCCCAGGATCCGCTCGCGCTTTCCGAACGGTGATTCGAGTGCGTCGAAAGCGACGGACCCAACTACTGTTAATGACATGTAAGAATCGTTCTCCGAGAAAAGGATAATTAAAACAAGCCGCTATTTTACACGCCAAGGCGGGTTTTTGCGATTCTCTCCCGCGTGAAAAAGGCAGATCTTATTGCCGTTCGGATCTTTCAGGTAAGCCTGCCGCCAGAGCCATGGGCGGTCGGTTGGGTCTTCGTCGAACACGAGGCCAATTGTCTTGAGTTCTTCGACAACAGCATCGAGATCGTCGCACTCGAAATACAGCACAACGTTGTTCGATACTGTCGCAGCATCGTCCTGCTGTATTGAGAGCGTGGATTCGCCGTCGGGGCACTCGAGCCTGGCATAACGCGGAAGCGAATCGACAATAAGCGATAGGCCGAGCTTCTGGAAAAACTCAGCGGTCTCTGTAGGTTTGTCCGTGTAGATGGTTACTTGGTTCAGGTTCATGTTCTGGTTCTAGCATAGCCACGCAGTTTACGGCGTGGATCGCATGAACGAGGCCATCCCCCGAGCCCGTTTCAACGGGCTTATGGCTGTAAGGGCGTTAACGCCCTGCCGATCCTACGGGCGTTCTGGCCACGGGCTAAAGCGCCGTGGCTATGCAGGAATCACTGATCGAAACACACGACGCCAGTAAGCTACTTGGTTGCCGACGTCTTTAAAAGGGTAAGGGTCTTTTCCGCCTCGTCCCGGTACTGGCTTTGAGGGTGCTTCTCGATCAGCATCGCGAGATACGCCACGGCGTCTTCGCGCAATTTTGCCGGAGCGTATTTATCTTTTTCTTTCTCAGAGCTCAGATTCACTTTCTGCTTGCCCTTGTTCTCGGAGAGGTAATAGCTGCTCATCCCGGCGAGATACAGAAACTCGTCCATCTTGGAAAACTCGGGATACGCCGCGAACGTTTCCTCGAAGCGCATCAACACGCCCTTATAGGCCTTTTTCAACCTGTACGCCTGCCACGCCACGTCGAGATTGTGTTTCGCGTCCTGCTCGAGTATCGGATCACGATCGATAGCCGGATCGATGTTGCGCTGTGCGATACCCGAAATACAAAAGGCGAGTACTAATAAAATGATCGGTGCGATTCTCTCCATATAACTAAGTAAAGAGATGAGATTGTGGTCAATTTGGTTTGTTCCTCTAATCCGTGTTTTCAGTGGATTCGGTGGTCGAAAAACAGCTAACCACCGAATACACAGAAAACACGGAAGGACAGAAAACTATAGCCGATACTTCCCAATAATAGCCTCGAGCTTCTTAAACGTCTCTTCCGGCCAAAGGTCGGGTGCGGTGAAGATCGCGCTTTTGATGGCGTCACGATACTGGTTCGGAGTCTCCTTCGACGCGACTCGCTGGACAGCATCTTTGAGAATCAATTGGGCATTCCGAACATTCTTATTCAGGTATTCGATGACCATGTCGACCGTTACGCTGTCGTGGTCTTCGTGCCAGCAATCGTAGTCGGTCACGAGCGCGAGCGTCGCATACGCGATCTCAGCCTCGCGAGCGAGCTTTGCTTCCTGCAGGTTCGTCATACCGATGACGTCCATGCCCCACTGACGATAGACATTCGATTCGGCTTTCGTTGAAAACGCCGGACCTTCCATGCAGAGATACGTTCCGCCCCGGTGAGCAATGGCACCCACCGATTTGCAGGAGGCCTGCAGGATGTCACCGAGCTCGCTGCAAACCGGATGAGCAAGCGCGACATGGCCAACGATACCCTCGCCGAAAAAGGTCGATTCCTTTACGCGGCCGCGCGTCCGGTCGAAAAACTGGTCGGGTATCACCATGTCGGTCGGCCGGTATTTCTCCTGGAGACTCCCGACGGCGGAGACAGACAAGATGTATTCGACACCGAGCAATTTCATCGCATAGATATTTGCCCGGAAGGGAAGCTCTGTCGGAAGCAGCCTATGACCGCGACCATGTCGAGGCAGAAACGCGACCGTGACGCCGTCGAGCTCGCCGATGATGAACGCGTCGGACGGATCGCCAAACGGCGTTTCGACTCGCTGTTCTCTTACATTTTGAAGCTCGGGCATTTGATAAAGACCCGAGCCTCCGATTATTCCGATTCTTGTTTGTTCCATTCGCGCGATTATTTTTTACCGCAGTCCGCAGCGTTCACGAGCGCGGCGAGTTCGCCGTTCGCCCGTTTTGCCAGAAGCGCATCGACCTGCTCTGCGTTGGTCTTTGGTTTTTCCTTTACGGCGATCTCATAGGCGTTCAGGGCCGTCTCCAGTCCCGCCAACTGCGTAGCATTCTCATCGGCCTTCGGATTTTCGATCTTATGCGCCGCCATTCCGATGGTGTACGCCATCGTCATCAGGCTGCTGTGCTTGTTCTTCTTGTCAGAGAACAAAGTGAATGTTCCGCCGCAGGCGATCAAGCTCACCTCATCCGTTTCGATCGCCCACTTGAGGGCGCGATCCGCCATCTTGGCGGTATCCTTGGTGAGCGGCCCGCTGGCCAAGGCGCGAGCCGCAGCGACGACATTCTCTTTTTCGGACTGACCGAAAGTCGTGTGCGAACCGACAGCAAAAAGTGTGATACAGAAAAAGACTATCGACAAAAGTTTCATAGAGTACCTCGACAAAATAGAAAAAGTGCGTGTGGATTCAATTGACGGCAACCGAGACTATCTTACCGTCAACCGCTTCAAGCCTTCGTAAAGGTCGGTCGATATCGTGATAAAACAGGCAGAGCCAATTCTCTCTCAACGCCTGCGGCAATACACGTTTCTTGAACTCCAAAGTTTCGATCGGATATAGATCGTAACCCATGATCCAGGCCGGTGCGAGATGGTGTCGAGTCGGGATCAGATCGGCGAAGCCATACACGGTCTGACCGCCCCGATCCAGCTTCCATGTCTGCATCGTCCTCGAATGCCCGGGAATCGTTTGAAGCCGCAGGCCGTCGACGACCTCGTAATCGTCGGGCTTTAGCTCGAGCTGACCCGAATCGATCATCGGTTGCCAGTTCTCGCTCAGGTAACTCGCACGGTCGCGCTCGTGAGGTTGCTGCGCATGCTCAAGCTCGGATTCGGAAACGAAGTAACGAGCGTTCTTGAACTGGGGAACGAAGGGAGGATCGGAAGTGCCATCCCCGCCGGCGGTCTTTGTATTGCCGCCCGCGTGATCGAAATGAAGGTGCGTGTTCACCACGATCGTGATCTCATCAGCCGTTACGCCCGCATTCTCGAAAAGCGTGTCGGCGAGAGATTTCTTACGAAAGATCCCATACATCGCCGTTTCTTTCCCGGACCATTTTTCGCCGATCCCGGTCTCGATCAGGATCTTTTCTTTGCCCGTGTCGACGTAGACACAGTTCATGTTCAAGCTGACGCGGTTGAGCTCGTCGGGCGGGCAAAGGCGTCCCCAAAGAACACGCGGGACGACTCCAAACATCGCCCCGCCGTCCAACCTGAATTCGGTATCAGGAATTATCTCGATTCGGTAATCACCGATCTCCACTGGTTTTATTTCTTCTTGGTGTCCGCCTTTCCGTCGTTTGCTTTCGGATTGCTCTTCGGCTGAACAGGCTGCTCACCGGTTTCGTCCACGCCCATCGGCATCTGCTGCTGTCGCTGACGCTCCATCATTTCTTTGATCTGCTCGTCCGAGACTTCCGGAACAGTAAAGTCTTCGGGGATCTGGACGTGATTAGCAGCGACCAGTTCATCGATGAGCTTCTTTTCCTTCTCTTCCTCCAGCGTGCGTCGAACGTAGTTCTTGACCGGCTCCTCACGGCCCATCGGGTTCTTCGGATCTTTGTAACCCGTCGAGATCAGGATATGGCGAACGTCATAAGTTTCGGTCGGTTGTCCCGACGGATCCTTGCCCTCGCCCTTCTTCTCGAGCTTCAAGATGTGATAGCCGTAGTCCGTCTCGACCAGATTCGGCGCGACCTGACCCGGCTCGAGCGCGAGTGCCGCCTGCTCGAACGCCGGTACCATCCGGCCTTTCGGAGTATCGGCGTAAAGCCCGCCCTTCTTCTCCTGGGTCTTCGGATCCATATTGCCCGGATCTTCCGAGAACTCGTTAGCAAGTGCGGCGAAATCTTCACCCGCCTTTGCACGGTTCAGGATCTCTTCGGCCTTTGCTTTCTTCTGGCTGGTGTCGAGGTCCGGATGTTCGGCGATGTACTTCGCGATCTCTTCGTCAGTCACCTTGACCTTCTCGGCCAGCTTGTCCGAATAGATACGTGCGAGGAACTGCGCCTGCTGGAGTTTGACCTGCAGGTTCACTTTGTCCTGGAACGCCTTGTCGATCTCGCCCGCGTCGACTTTGTCTTCGTACTCTTTTTCGTAGATCTCGATCTTGGCAAAGATGTCCTTAGCCTGTGTCTTTTCTTCTTCCGAGATCTCTCGATCCTTCATCTGAGGATTGCCCTCTTTTAGAAGTGCGACCTTGGTATCGAGGAATTTCTGAAACTCGAGCTCGTTGTTCTGCGGTCCGAGTCCGACCTTGTTCTTGAGGTTGGCCCAGAATCCCTGCGGAGCTGCATCGCCCTGTCCCCAAAATG
>CAMLKY010000128.1 GCA_946480545.1 uncultured Acidobacteriota bacterium | reverse complement strand
TCTTTCACTTGTGCTGCTTTATCGTCCGGCATTACCTCGGCGACTACCTGATCGATCCCAAGCTGCTTCGCAACGGCATCGGCTGTCGCCCGGTTGTCGCCTGTCATCATGATGACTTGAATCTTCTGTAGGTGGAGATCGTCGATGGCCGCCCGCGCCGAGGGCTTGATGGCATCTGCGACGCTGATTAGCCCGACCGGGCGGTCGTTCACCAGCACGTCGATGATCGTCTGGCCAGAATTCCGGAGCTCCTGTACCGCGTCGCTATCGACCGATTCGGCTGATCGGCCGACGAACAAGCTTCGTCCATCGATCACGCCCCGGACGCCTGAGCCAGTGATCGATTCAAACTTCGTCACATCCGAGAGGCTGAGACCTCGTCGCTCAGCTTCGCTTACGATGGAGGTCGCGAGCGGATGCTCACTCAGACGCTCGAGCGAAGCCGCCACGCGAAGTACCTCGTCCTCACGCCATTCACCCGACACGACGATCCTTTGCACGGCCGGTTTTCCTTCCGTCAGGGTGCCGGTCTTATCGACGACGATCGCATTCACCTTTTCCAGGATCTCGAGCGCCTCGGCTTTTTTGACCAGTACCCCGTTCCGAGCGCCGTGGCCCGTACCGACCATGATAGACATCGGTGTGGCAAGGCCGAGTGCACACGGGCACGCGATGATCAGGACCGATACGGCGGCCACAATCGCGTAAGCGAGGCTTCCGTAGACAAACAGCCATACGACGAACGCAACTATCGCGACGACGATAACGGCCGGAACAAAATACGCCGAGACTACATCGGCGAGGCGCTGGATCGGTGCGCGGCTTCGTTGTGCTTCTCCGACCATCCGAACGATCTGGGCGAGGAGTGTATCGCTACCCACACGGTCGGCGCGCATCAGAAATGTACGCGGACCATTAATCGTCCCGCCGATGACCTTGTCACCCGTGTGCTTTGCCACCGGAAGCGATTCGCCGGTCACCAACGATTCGTCGATCGATGTTTCGCCATCGAGTATCTCGCCATCGGTCGGCACCTTCTCATTCGCTTTAACGCGGAGTGTCGCGCCCGTCTGGACGTGACGCAGATCGACGATCTCTTCCGAGCCGTCGGCACGAACAACGGTCGCTGTTTCCGGAGCGAGGCGCAGCAGTTCTTTTATTGCACTCGACGTCTGCGACCGAGCACGCAGCTCGAGGACCTGCCCGAGCAATACGAGTGTTGTTATAACGGCAGCCGCTTCGAAGTATCCGGGCACGATCCCGGAGTGAGCGTCGCGCATCGCTTCCGGAAATACTTGCGGAACGAACAAGGCGGCGAGGCTCAACAGGTATGCGCTTCCGGTTCCGATCGCGATTAACGTGAACATGTTCGGGCTAACATTCCTGACAGACGCCCACGCACGCTCGAAGAACGGCCATCCTGCCCAAAGGACGACGGGTGTCGCGAGAATGAACTGGATCCACATCGAGACGGTCGCCGCACGGCCGTGAGGCCACGAGGGGAACAGCGTGTTGAGATCAACGAACATCTCGGACATCGCGAGCACGAACACCGGGATGGTTAGCGGAAGCGATATCCAGAAGCGGTGCTTCATGTCCACGTATTCGGGATCCGGCGAATCGTCGAGCGAGATCTCTTTCGGCTCGAGCGCCATTCCGCAAATCGGACACGAGCCCGGACCGATCTGTACGATCTCCGGGTGCATCGGACAGGTGTACTCAATTTCGGATTTCGGATGTTGGATTTCCGATTTTGGATCCGGATTCAGAAACGACTCGGGGTCGGCGGCGAATCTGTCCTTGCAACGGACCGAGCAGAAATAATATTTCTTGCCGTTGTATTCGTGCGCGGCTGCGGCGTTCGCGGGGTCTACCTGCATTCCGCAGACGGGGTCCGTAGCGGTGCCGTGCTCTGCCGACTGCATTTCATGATGATCGTGGCCGCGCGACCGGCCGATGTGAACCGGCTTTGATTCAGTTTGAGCGATGAACTTCTGCAGACAGCTTTTCGAACAGAAGTGGTAAGTGGTTCCGTCGTGTGTGAAACTTCCGGCAGCCTTTGCGGGGTCTACCGTCATTCCGCATATAGGGTCGATGAAGTTCTCGTCTGATTTAGTTTCTTGTGTAGCCATTTGATCCTCTTTTTCATCGTTGCGAAAGGTGACACCACATTCAGCCCCTGGTGGATGCGACCTGCTATCCGTCGCCGAAAGCGACCGACAATTGCAAATCGCTACCGCCCGCGGAACTCGCTTTCAGCGAGCGATTCATTCGCGTAACCTACTCAGGGTTCCGCCGAAACGGCTTCACCCTGGGCTTTAATGCTATGTCGCTTTCAGCGACGGGACTATCGAACGCGTTACCAAAGCGTGCTTCACGGGCTGGACTTTAACGCTGTGTCGTAGCGACGAGACGAAAACCCTCACTTCAGCCTCGAAGGCCGCAACCTTACGAACAATTGCCAGCCGGCGTGTGTCGTTCCTCCATAGAAGTTGCTGATGCTCGACGGATTCGTGTTGAATGTCGCCATCCCGCCGACGCCTACGTCGATCCCTTTGTCGCGGATCACGTCACGCAAATAGCCGAGCGAATATGCACCCACCCACAGGTTGCCTTCGGGGTGCGGGGCTTCGAGCACGAGCTCATGCGCATTCTTTTGAACGGCTTCCATTCTGCCGAATACGAAGTTCTTACTGAACTCATAATTGCTTTCGAAGAGAAGCGCGTTGCTGTTTCCTTCGTCGCTGCTGTTTCTGCCCCAGACGAACGTGTTTGCCCAATTACGATCTTCATCGAATATCTTATTGAACATCGCCGAGGCGGTCGTCCGCCGGATGACCTTAAGATCGGGCTCCGACCGCTCAGGGTATTTCAGATAGCCATGCGAGACCTGGAACGCCCATTCCCGCGTCGGATTAAATGAAAACCGACCACTGAACGAGTTCAGCTTTGGCGGATCGAACGCCCAACGGTTCTCATCCGGTTCGGTGCCGTTGAATGCGCTGGCTTCGAACTTGAATTTGTCGTGGGTAATACCGGCGGTAACTACTCCGAACGCGATGTGCGTTGCATCCTGCCAGTGATGCCCGATGGGCGCGTCAGGATTGTTCATGCCGGACGGACGATGCAAGTACATCGGCGGCCCGAGCGCGGGTTCACCCGGCAAACCTCCGTATACAAAGAAAGACGTCTTGTCGCTGAACTTGTACGAGTAAGTCGCGGCCAGCTCGCTCACGAAGTCGTGAGGATGTTGCCGATCGTGGATCGGCTCGCCGCCGTAGAGCTCGCCCGACTGGTACAGAAGCGGATAGCCGTATCCGCGTTCGATGATCGGGTCGAGGCTGAACATCGCCCGCAGACCGATCTGCGATTTCTCGCCGACCGGCTTTGTGTACATTGCCATGAACATCGACGGAGCATCGAACCGACTGCGACTGCCTTTGCCCGCGACCGAGACGTCACGGCTCGACCCGATCGACGTATACCGCAGGAACATCGTTCCGTGCAGCATCAGCATCGAGCCATCGTCGAACATCTTCATGTATGCGTGAATCGGTGAAGCGTCTGGGATCCACGATGTCCCCGATCCCTCGCGCGACATTGGTTCGCCGATATTGATCGATGAGCGCATCGCCGCGTGCCCGGTACCGGCGCTATCGTCATGCGCATGCTCTGTAGGTTTTGGCGTGGCCGGATGCGAATCATGCGTCGCGGGCTTCTGTTCATGCATGTGCTCGGGCGATTTTGCCGGAGCCGGTGATGCCGCCGGAGCGGCATGTTGATGATCGTCATGGTCCTCATCGGCCGAGTGAACATGCTCGGTCTTCTCCGCCATCTTCACATTCGTTCCCGGCGTAACTCCGACAAAGATGTTCCCCCACATCCCGCCTTTAGCGTGACCGCGGACAGAGCAGAAGTACTTGTATTCGCCATTCGAGTTCGCCTTCAGGACAAACTCCTCCGCCTGATGTATTTCTCCCTCGCCGCGGGCAGTGAGTTTCTGGCTGCCCGCACTCTCCTCGATGGGTGGTGCGACAGCGAACTCGCCATCTATATGACCAAAGCGAACGTCGTGACGCATGTCGACGTCTACATTCACAAACAGTATCCGTAACGTCGCTCCCTCTGGAATGACCAGGTTCGGATTTCGCACGCCCTGTATACGGTACGAGAGCATATCGTCCTCCGGTCCCGTCAAAACTACGAGTCGAACGTCCTTACCTGCGAAGGTGATGTTCGAACCTTCGACCTTGCCTACCGAGCGCGTCTTTTCTACCGCAGTCAGCTCGGCACCCTTTATCGTTTTTCTCTCGCTGCTTACGAGCGTGAACGGTGTGTGTGCGAAAGCACCCATTACCGTCGCCGCAGCGATTATCGTGATGAGTAAAATCTTTTTCATTTCTCCTCTGATCGTCTTAGTGAGAATGCACGGCGCGTCGATCCGAGATCGCAGCTCGGGCGACTCTGACACGCTAATTAAAGTGTGATTATTCGATCAGGAGACCGGAGGGCCGCGGGAATGAACAGAAGCGAAAGTGAGCCGGTCGTATCGACCAACATTCTGCCGAGCGATGCCCGGATCGACGTAAAGCGGATCTGCTACCTGTCCAGTCTTTATTGCCGAACCGACCTGTGCCGGCTGATTCTTAAACTTGAATGTTTCGGCCTTGAACGAAGACTCGTTCGGCGGACCGACGCATACGCAACTCTCGCCGTAACTGGGGGCGTCGGCGTTGGGTAAATCCTGCTCGTGGTGAACGGGCCCGTGACATGAAGCCTTCGGTGTTGGCGGCTCATGATGTGAGCAGGTGCACGCCGCGAATGAGGCGACGGTCAACGACAGTACGGCGAGAATGCCGACTACCATCTGTTGAATTCTCTTTGTCTTTCGCCTCATCATCCCGTACTACCAGTATTACACACGCCATTGACGGCTGAAATCAATTCTACAACCTGTGACCAGGTGTCAGGTCAAGCGCTTATCCTGCTGGTCGGAGATCGTCTCGATCAACCGGCAGACCGAATGCCCATCGGGTTCGGAATTTTCCATACCGGCCCAGACATCAGCCGCCGTCTCAAGCCTCTTCTGAAGCCGTTTGAGCTCGCGGATCTTTTGCTTGTTTTCTTCGATGCGTTTTTGTACGATCTCCCGTACCATCGGGCACGGCGAGTCGCCATGTTCCGCATGCTCCAAAATTTCCTCGATCTCCTTAAGCGTGAAACCTAAATTCTTTGCGGACGTAATAAAGGTGAGCCGATCCCTATCCCCCGGCTTATAAACCTTGTAACCGTTCCGAAGGTCTCGCGAAGGCTTTAACAGCCCGATTCGGGTGTAATAGCGCACCGTGAAGAGAGGTACATTTGTTCGCTTTGCTAAAACGCCTGCGGTCATCATAGGACCATTCTACAACCTGACACCGGCTGTCAGGTCAAATTTCGGGAAGCTCTTCCCGATTCGCAGTTTCTTTTAATGGAGCCAGTTTCACCCACCGGCTCGACGAACAAATTCCTTATCCGAAAAGGCAACCACGGCTAAAGGTCCGTGGGCGCAAAGCCAGGAGTCCTGATGTGAGCTATAGGATCGTCCGGCTGCCGAAGTGAGGTAAAATGAGATCGGCCTTCCTCTCTCTTTTCTTTATAACTTTTTTGTGTTCCGCAGTGACCGCCCAGCGCGATGCGATAGCGCTTGATCTGCGCCCGGGCCTGTCGGAGAACGCACCCGTCTCGCGATTTGCGGCGAACGATCCGGGTTTTGGCCCAGGGAATGTTCGTAGTCCCGAGTCGGCCGCAGCGGCGCGGCTTGAGCGAAAGGTCTTTGAGATGCTCAATCGCGTCCGAAGGTCGGAGGGGCTGTCCGAGCTTGAGTGGGACGACGACGTGGCCGCCGTTGCACGTCTGCATTCGCAGAACATGGCCGAAGCAAAATTCTTTAGCCACCGCGGAACCGATGGGTCGATGGTCGATGACCGTGCGGACAAGATCGGGCTCGGAGCGTGGCGAACGATCGGTGAGAACATCGCCTATATGCGGGGCTATGAAGATCCGGCCGCGTTGGCCGTGGAAAAGTGGATGGAGTCGACAGCCCATCGAAAGAACCTTCTCGGACCTAACTGGCAGCAGTCTGCGGTCGGCGTCGCGATAACGCAAGACGGCACATACTATCTAACGCAGGTTTTTCTACTTCGAAAGTAGCCCGATGCGGCATTAGATTTACGCGGGCCGGCCTTATCCGCCGGCCCGTTTTATTTAAGCTCCCGGAATTTATCGTTTACAGCAGACGTGGCGAGTTTATACTCTTAGATATGGAGCAGCGGGCCGTACGATTACCTTCGTTCGCGAAG
>CAMLKY010000127.1 GCA_946480545.1 uncultured Acidobacteriota bacterium | reverse complement strand
CCGATCGGGCGGATTACTTTTTAGATCGTGCAATTTCGTGCGAGCTCTTGATTCGAGGCAATGGGCTTGCGGACTGGAACCACGAGCTTACGCGAAATTACGCGAACAAGAGCACGAAAAGAGACGCCCGAATCCGCGTGATCCGCGTTCAAAAAACTCCACTCACCGTCAACCTGCCTCCCCGACTCGAGCGACAAGCGTACGTGCAAACCGGAGCGCTTCGGCGACCTTGTCCGGTGACGTACCGCCGATCTGCGATTTCGCTCGGAGAGTCGCTTCGAGCGACAGCGCCTCCATCACGTCGGCATCGATCTCGTCCGAAAACTGCTGCAGCTCGTCGAGACTTAGATCGTTCAATTCGCGTCGGCTTTCAGATGCAAATAGCACGGCCTTTCCGACAAGGTCGTGTGCTACCCGAAATGCCACACCCTTTCGAACCAGATAATCGGCAAGCTCTGTGGCATTGAGAAAGCCCGACGAGGCGGCTTGCGATGTCCTCGCCTCATCAACGTTCAGATTGTCGAGCACGATCGCCGTTACGCCGAGGCATGCATTCACAGTATCGAGAGTGTCGAAGACCGCTTCCTTGTCCTCTTGCATGTCCTTGTTGTATGCGAGCGGCAACCCCTTCATCGTCGCCAGAAGTGCCGCGTGATGACCGAATATGCGTCCGGCCTTTCCGCGCACAAGCTCGAGAGCGTCGGGATTCTTTTTCTGCGGCATCAGACTCGAGCCGGTCGAGACAGCATCGCTCAAAGCGATGAACCGAAATTCCGACGAGCAATAGAGGATCAGGTCTTCGGCAAGACGCGAGAGGTGCACGGCAATGAGCGCGGCAGCACCAACAAATTCGACTGCGAAATCCCGATCGGACACCGCGTCCAAACTGTTTCGCGAAACGCTTTCGAATCCAAGTTCGCGCGCCATCTCCTCGCGATCGACTTGGAATGACGTGCCGGCAAGAGCACCCGAGCCGAGCGGCAGAACGTTGAGCCGGCGGCGCACATCGAGGAGCCGGTCGGCATCCCGACGAAACATTTCGAAATACGCAAGGCACCAGTGCGGCCACGTGACGGGCTGTGCTCGCTGCAAGTGCGTATAGCCCGGCAGCACAGCCGTAGCATGACGCTCCGCCGCGTCGAGTAAGCCGAGCTGGCACGAACGAATATGATCGAAGACGCCATCGATCTCTTCCCTAAGCCATAGTCGAAACGCCGTCGCCACCTGGTCGTTCCTGCTTCGACCCGTATGCAGTTTCTTTCCGGTGTCACCTATCAAACCGACAAGGCGGGCTTCGATAAATGAGTGCACATCCTCACTATCGCTTTCAAAAAATGACTGATCGGATCGCGAAGAGGCGAGCAGAGATTCCAACCCGTTTGTGATGTCGTCCGCTTCCTGAGCGGTGAGCACCCCCGCCCGCGCGAGACCATTTGCATGCGCAATGCTTGCTCTAACATCTGCCGCGAACAGACGTCGATCGAAACGAAATGACTCGTTGAATTTCCGAAAGGTCTCATCGGGCGGCTCCGTGAACCTGCCGCCCCAGAGTGTTGCAGATGATTCCGACATTACGAAAGAGCCGCTATCCGAATAAGCTGATGCCGAATAGCTCGAGCAGTTGCCCTCCCAGCATCACGACCACGGCGAGTGTAATCATCGCGAAAGTTCCCCACCCAAGCAAGTTATACACTGGCGTATTTTTGAGGTCTCCCGTCAGCCGTTCATCGTTTATGAGGATAAGCAGGAACACGAGAATTATCGGGAGCAACACGCCGTTCAGCACCTGGATGCCGACCAGAAGCGGGAAGATCGGGATCCCCGGGATAAGCGCGACCACGGCGCCAAGGATGATGAACGCCGTAAACAGAGAAAAGAAAGCCCGCCCGCGGCGGTAATCGAGGTTCACTCCTTTCGGTATGCCGAACGCCTCGCTCACTGCATACGAAGTCGCAAGCGGAAGCACACCGCCTGCCAGCAGTGATGCGCCCAACAGACCGACCGCGAAAAGCACCGACGCCGAGCTGCCTGCGACCGGCTCGAGCGCCTTTGCGGCATCCGCGGCACTCTCGATCTCGTGCTGCCCCACGGCATAAAGCGTCGCCGCCGTAGCGACGATCATCGAGATCGACATCAGGTTCGAGAAGACCGACCCCGCATAGGCATCCAACCGCTCGTTCCCGTAATGTTTGCGTGCGGCCCCGCGTTCGACCGTCGAGCTCTGTTGAAAGATCTGGATATACGGCGTGATAGTCGTGCCCAGGATACCTACAAGCAGAAAGATGTATTCAGAGTTCCACTCGATCGTCGGCACCACGGCGCCGCGCGCCACGTCTCCCCAGTCCGGACCGCCCAGGATAGCCGCCACCGGGTAGGCGAAGAAGACGAGCGTCATCAGAAGAAAGATTTTCTCGACGCGCGCGTATGAGCCGAAGATGACGAGATACCAGAGCGTGACCGCAGCGATCGGTACCGAAATGTAGCGGCTGACACCAAGCAGCTCGGACGCAGCGCCGATCCCGACAAACTCGCTGATCGTGACGCCCCCATTCGCCACGACGATTATGGCTATCGCAAACAGCGTCCAGGAAACACCGAATCGCTCGCGAATCAGATCCAGGAGCCCGCGTCCGGTGGCTGCGCCGAGACGGCTGCACATTTCCTGGATGACCGCAAATGACAATGTCAGCAGGACCATCACCCAGATCATGCGATAGCCGAATTTCGCACCGGCGGAACTGTACGTCGCGATGCCGCCGGCATCGTTTCCGGCTGAGGTGGCGATGAGACCCGGTCCGAGCACGAGTACCCATTTCCAGATCCCCGTCGGCGGCAGCCTCAACCCGCGAAGATAGATGCTCCGCCCGCGGATATTCAGACGCATTCCCGCCGGCAGCGTTTTAGGAGCATTGATCAGGCCAACGCGCTCAACTTCCTCGATCGGTTCGAGCCCCTCGGCGGCTCCTTTGTTCATCATGAGAAGACCCTTAGCCTCCCGGACCCGCCGATAGTTGGGACGACAAGTGATATAGCAGCCGAGATGGTCATCGCTCCGATCAGCCGTCCCTCGGTGTCGATAACCGGCATTGCTTCGAGCTGCCCTCCGACGATCCGGTGCGCGGCGTCAGACGCTGACTGATAGGGATCGAGGGCTTCAAGGTACGGGTCCATTATCTCCGCAAGTTCTTGTTGGGGATCCGCCGTAAGAAATTCGCGCAGCGAGACCGCGCCCAGGAGCTTGCCTTGCTGCACGTCGTCTAAAGCAAATACCAGTGAAACGAATTCAGTCGTCTTTATGCAGTCTTGGACCCTGCCGAGCCCATCTTCGATCTTCGTTGACGAAGGCAATGCTATGAAGTCGTTGATCATCACCCCTCCGACAGAATCTGCGGGATAACGGAGCAGCTCGATTACCTTTTCCCGCTGATCGATGTCGAGCTTTGCGATATAACTGCGCATCGTATCTATGTTGAGTCGCCCGACAAGATCGGTGGCGAGATCGGGGGACATTCGATTCAGAAGGTCGATGGCATCGCCTTCGTCAAGTTCTTCGATGACCTGAAGCTGGCGCTCCACCGACATCGCCTGCAAAACGTCTGCTGCTTTTTCGTCGGGCAGAAGTTTCAGGAGCTCGGCCGCGTGCAGATACGGAACGTAATCGGCAAGCCGCGCTATCTCACCGGCCGGAAGACGATTTATGCGGAGCCGGTAACCTGCTCCGCTGCCGACGGCCGTCGGGTCACCTCGAAGGAATTCGACATACTTCCAATCGAATAGCGATTCCTTCTTGGGTCTTGCCACCAGGCCCCTGCTTACACGCCGCAAAAGCGCCGCAAAGCCGGCGTCGGCACCTCTCAGCCTAAGAGTTCCGTCATCGTATTCGAGCCACAGGTCGCAGATGCGCGTGGTGCGGCGGCCGAGAAGATCCAGGACGAGTGCGTCCAGCAGGTCTCGCCCAAGCAGCAGGTCATGCTCATCTTCGCGCTCGCGCACTGTGTCGAAATCGGCAATGTGAATCAGCTTTGCCCGCGCATCGATCTTTGCTACATCGGACCATTTAACTTTTCGAAGCTTGCCGCCGTGATCGAACAGGACATGGGTCACCGGGGGATAATCATCTTCCAGCAGCTCGATGCCGAGGTCGACCAAAGGCGTCCGACGACGCTTATCGTCCTCAATCTGATACCGAAGGATCTCGGTGAACATGACCATAATTGCCAACCCTCGAAAATCTCTGTAGTTTTAATTTACTGTATAAGTAGTTGTACGGAAACACTTTTATTCGCAGGCGCTGAATGCAGAAATCGATAAACAAGATCGTCCTCGCATACTCCGGCGGACTCGACACGTCGGCGATGCTGCTATGGCTGAAGGAGACCTATGGGTGTGAGGTGGTCTGTTATACGGCCGACGTAGGGCAGGGTGAGGAGCTGACGGGTCTGGATGAAAAAGCGAAAGCGACAGGAGCCTCAAAGCTGTACGTCGAGGATCTGCGTGAGGAGTTTGTGCGCGATTTTGTCTGGACGGCCGTAAAAGCAAATGCGCTGTATGAGGGCGTTTACCTGCTCGGGACGTCGCTCGCCCGGCCCGTTATCGCGAAACGTCAGATCGAGATCGCACAACGCGAAGGCGCCGACGCCGTGGCCCATGGGGCAACGGGAAAAGGAAACGATCAGGTTCGCTTCGAGCTTACGTATTATGCGCTCCAGCCGGATATCAAGGTCGTCGCACCGTGGCGTGAATGGGAGTTCAAGGGACGTGCCGACCTCATTGCATATTGCCGGCAGCATGGGATCCCCGTGACGGCGACAGCCGAGAAACCGTACTCGACGGACCGGAACCTGATGCACATCTCGTACGAAGGGGGAATACTTGAAGACCCTTGGAGTGCTCCTCCCGAAGATATCTTTCTGCTGACGAAATCACCGGAGGCCGCGCGTGACAGGGCCGAAGAGATCACACTCACTTTCGAAAAAGGAGAGCCCGTCGCGATCGATGGCGAGCGATATGGCGCTGTCGATATGCTTTCGAAGCTGAACTATTTGGGCGGCGAGCATGGTGTCGGCCGGGTCGACCTTGTCGAGAATCGGTTCGTCGGGATGAAGTCGCGCGGAATATACGAAACGCCGGGTGCGACGATACTGATGGCGGCACATCGCGCGCTCGAGTCGATAACGATGGATCGTGAAGTGACCCGCCTACGCGATTCGCTCGGTGTGAAGTTTGCGGAATCGGTCTACTACGGATTCTGGTTCGCGCCCGAGTTCGAGATCCTGCGGTCGATGATCGACCAGACCCAGGAAACGGTGTCGGGTGATGTGCGGCTGAAACTCTACAAAGGCAATGTCATCGTCACCGGCCGGAAGTCCCCGAACTCGCTCTACCGCGAACGCGTAGTCACATTCGAAGACGACGCCGGGGCCTACGACCAACACGACGCCGAAGGCTTCATCAAACTCCAGGCGCTGAGATTGAGATTGAGGAAGATGGAGTAGCCTCGGTATTTTCGATTTTCGATTTTCGATTTGCGATCGCGCCCCACAGGCAGAAACCCGACCGGTAGGGAGGGTGTTTTTAGCGCCTTCGAATCTAGTTGTCCCACGAGTTCCTGTCGAAATCCCGAAATCTGTCGTAATCTAGGCGCGGCTCCTACATGGGCCGAACCCGACCGGAAGGGAGGGTGTCTTCAACCAACCACTCATTTCGGGGAGACATAGGAGGTTTCTATGTTTCTCGACACTTGGGACGACAACGAGTTTCCCCTCGCTTATCTGATAACTATCCGAACGTACGGCACCTGGCTGCATGGCGATCCCCGAGGCTCGGTCGACCGGCACGGCAAGAACATCTACAACACATCCCGGATCGAACCTAACCAGCGTCTTCTGCAATGGATGAAGGACGAGATGAACGGCCCGCCATTCATCCTCAACAACGCTCAAAGAATCGCTGTCGACGCCGAGATCAAGAGCGTGTGCGAGCTGCGCTCGTATTTGCTCCGTGCCCTGAACGTGCGGACCAACCACCTGCACTCTGTAGTGTCGGCTCAAAAAAAGCCCGAACCGATCATCACAGCGTTTAAGGCGAACGGCACGCGCGTGCTCCGAGAGACGGGGCTTGCGGCGCGGGATGTCCAGATCTGGTCGAGAGGAAAGAGCAGGCGGTATCTTTGGAAGCCTCGGGCAGTCAATCTGGCTATCGACTACACGCTGAATCAGCAGGGAGAGAATCTAATCGACTTCGAGACGTGGCTCGAAATGAAAGGTTTGACGCTGGACGAAAGTGACATCAGCTGACAGCTCGGGGTTCGGCCATACGCACGACCCATACAAGCACCCTCCCTACCGGTCGGGTTTCCGCCTGTGATGTTGATGTCGCAAGTCCC
>CAMLKY010000126.1 GCA_946480545.1 uncultured Acidobacteriota bacterium | reverse complement strand
CCAGCGCGATGTCGTCGTATCGCCGATCGTCGCCTGCTCCAAAACAGCGTACGCAGCGCCAGTCTTGCGAAACTCATAGACTCGTACGCCCGCGCGGTAGGGACTAGCCCCGGTCTGCACCGTTTGATTGACGACGAGAGATTCATGCGTACCGAAGTTTCGATACGCGAGACGATAGTTCAGCCGATCGCTCTGTGAGTCGAGCTTTTCACCCGGCTCGGGCTGCCAGATATCAGGTCGGCCTTCGGGGCTAGTTGGATCAAATGCGGCAACCGCGATCGGACTTTCGCTCCGCTCCGTGAAGGTCGAATTCTCGGGCGCGGCAAAGTCAGCGTGAAAATCGTATAGCCGAATAGCGTCCTGCGCATCACCGTATTCGGTCGCCGTGTAGCTCGCGAACGTATTCGGCGTCCCGTCTGCCGGGGGCAGTAATCCGTCGAGGTCTGAAGGCAGCAAGCCCTTGCGTCGCGGCCCGACAGGCACCTGCAGGTTGAAGTAGATATAACTTGCGGTCGGGTCGCCCGCCAGGATCTTCGACCTATCGAAAGCGAACGCGCCGGCACCAACATAATCGGCACCCAGGAACTCATCCGTCGACATGTAATAGCCGTCTGGCCACACGCCGAACTTCGGAAAGTCGTTCAGCTTCACGTTCGGCATCACGAACTCGTAAGTGTAGTACTGCCCGAGTGGGTCACCGGTCCGCGAAACAGCGAGCATCTGTCGGAACGGTGGAAACGCGTTGCAGGTTTGACTGATCAACCAACGGTCGGCAAGCGCGTCATAGAGCACGACGGGCAATCCGTCGTTGCGGGTCGAGCAAACGGTGCCCAGCGATTCGAACAGACTACTCAACTTGAACGGCGGCGACATCGGCTGGCCGTTCTTATCGAACACGCGGATCAGCGAATTCAAGATCTGGACGTAGTGCTTGGGTCCCACATCGCCGGTCATATCCGGAGGGATGATCAGAAGTTGATGGACCAGAGCATTGTCCAAATTGGATAGACCGGGCACCGAAAGTCCCGGCTCCGGCATTGGGGTTCCGCCAAGAACGGCAATCGAACCGTCAACATCCGTTGAAAGTGAAACTCTCGGAAAAACGCCCGGCTCTGTTCCAACGTTCTTAACGGGAAGATTTTCAAGCTGCGGTGCTGCCACTTGAGAGCCCGCGGAATCGCCCAATCGTCGCGTGATCGCGAACGCATTAGCCTTTACGAGACGCGGATTGCCGGCTTCGACGCGGGCGGTGCCGGCCGCGCTTTCTTCAGTCGAGCTGTGGAGGAAGACTATGGAGACAAGTGTGAGCGCGATTGCGAACAAGAGGTACTTCTTCATTGTGGTTGCGGACGCCGAGGTTCGGAGTAACAGCAATAATAATCGCAATCACCCGGTGAGACAATGAAAAAGTCCCGTTGATCAGACCGGGCTGAGCACCACGATCTCGGCCCGCCGCTTGGCTTCGTCCAGAAACGCTTCGATCTGCTGTGCTACCCGCTCTTCAGTCAGGGCTTCGACGATCTCTGCGCGCCGCGACAAGAACGACGGCACTATCACTCCGGGATTACGTCTTCGAAATTCGGGCACGTACACGTCGCGGTAGTAACGGGCTTCGTCCTCGCCGGTGATCACAATAAACGATCGAAAGCGGAAGGCGAGGTATTTATCGATAGCGATCCGCTGGGCGATGATCTGCTCGAAATTGGGGTCGCTGACCGACTTAAAGCCGACAAGCTTCAGGCGGCGCTCGAACTCAGCAGCACTTGGAAAGTACGAGACGATCTCGTTGATCTTGGTGTTGATCTCAGCTTTTGTGGCAGGTTCGCGGGGGAGGCGCTCCGCTTCGAGGGCGAACAGGCGTTGATCGATCAGCAGTCGTAAGGCTCGATTCAGGTCCTCGGTAGCCGGCGGATCTATGGGCACACCGGGTTGTAACGCGAGCTGCCATAGTAGGTCTGAGTAAGTGATCAGCTCGGTCTGAAGGCCGTCAGAAACGGTCGCAACGGTCTTATCGGTCATCTGGCGTGTTTGCGCGGATGCCGGCCCGGCAGCCAGGCAAAATGACAGAAGGGTCGTCACCAAAACGCTCTTTGTAAAAACCCTAAACATAGCTCGTAACTAGATTTTTGCTTGATTCGGGCACCCAGTCAACCCATTTTCCGATATGCCAAACTGATTGACAAAATGTTAAAAAAGATTTTTAATCTAATAGCGGTTCGGCTGAGCCGCGATGCCCACCAGGCCAAAGGTCTCACCTTCAGTTTCTTCCTCGGTTCACCACAGGTTTACAAGCATGCCAGTACCTTCCGCGGTTAAAAAGCAAGCCAGGCTTTACTCCCCACTTGGCGATGCGACAAATGCATCTGCCGAGCTAAGGTTCATTTCCGATCTCGGCCGCAGCCTGCTTTTCACCGTCCATCCAAAAAAAGTCGCGAGTCGTGTCTCAAGCGCGATCCAGAACGCCGTGCAGGCCGATATCTGCGCGCTTGTTGCCGAGCTCGACAACATCGGCGTTATCAGTTGTGCCTTCGATGACCGAGGCGAGATGGATAGTAGCTTTCTCGATCGCTCGCGGTTCGAGCGTTGGCTCGAGGTCCTTCCTCCTCAGATCGGTCACAGCCAGGAGAACAGCGATGAGTTTCTGTTGAGCAGCACGTCTCACCGGCTCGAGTATGTCTCGCCCATCCACATCAACGGTCAGATCCGCGGAGCCCTGGTCGGTGCATTCTCGCGAAAGCAGGACCTCAATGATTCGAAGATCAAATTGATCGAGGCCGCTACGCAGATGGCCGCGATGAGCATTAACCTCTCGGCGCACTACGAAGCCGCGATCAACAGCTCGATCACACGTGCACGTGAAGAGCACAGGCGATTTACCGAGGCCGTCCTCGACGCGCTGCCCGTTTCACTCTACGTCGTCGATCGCGACTATCGGATCGTTACGTGGAATCGACATCGTGAGATTGGTACGCAGGGAATACCACGCGATGCCGCACTCGGCCGTAACGTGTTCACGGTCCTCGCACGCTATCCCGAAGGTCGGGTTCGCGAAGAATTCGAGAGAGCGTTTCGCACTGGGCGAATGGAGCGTATCGAACAGCAGACCGTGGCTGAGGATGGCTCGACAAAGTACTGGATGGTAAGCAAGATCCCGATGCGTGATGCCGACACAGGCGAAGTGAGCCACGTCATCACCGTTGGTGAGGACATCACGATGCGTGTCGAAGCCACGCACGCTGTCGGCCGTGCTGAGAAGCTGGCAGCCGTCGGCAGACTCGCGGCCGGTGTCGTGCACGAGATCAACAATCCACTCGCGACTATTTCCGCTTGTGCAGAGGCTCTCGAACAAAGAGTTGACGAAGGCGCGTTCGCATCCTCCGTCGCTGAAGATGACCTCAATGAATATCTTGGTTTGATAAAAAGCGAAGCCTTCCGCTGCAAGTCCATTACCACCGGACTTCTCGATTTCAGTCGGTTGCGCACGGGCGACCGGCACCCGCTCGACATCGGCGAGATCATTCGTTCGTCCGCCAAACTGGTATCCCACCAGAAGCGCGGCAACGAGATAACGATCGAGCTTGATGTCTCAGAGGAGATCCCGGTGATCAACGCCGACGGCGGACAGCTCCAGCAAGCCGTCATCGCACTCGCAACCAATGCCATCGACGCTATGCCTGATGGCGGTACACTCACATTCCGTGCGTATCGCGAGCCACGCCGCGTCGCGATCGAGATCGAGGACACCGGTATTGGAATTCCGACCGACGACATGTCCAAAGTTTTCGAGCCTTTCTTCACAACAAAAGAGGTCGGTAAAGGAACCGGCCTGGGGCTCGCCGTCTGCTACGGAATAATTACAGATCATGGCGGACGCCTCGCCGTTCGCTCTACGGTCGGTAAGGGGACAACCTTCACGATCTACCTTCCTATCACCGAAAAGCCGGACTAAGGCCGGCATCATTCACCTATGGCAAAACTACTTGTAGTTGACGATGAAAAGAACCTGCGTCTCGTCGTGCAGAAAGAAATGGCGCGCCAGGGGCACGATGTCGAGACAGCCTCGGACGGCGAGGCTGCGTGGGAGATCCTTGAGCGACGCGATTTCGACGTTTTGCTTTGTGACATCAACATGCCGCGCCTCGACGGCATCGGGCTCTTGCGACGCGTTCGTGAGAAAAGCCCGAATCCTCCCGAGATCATCATGCTCACCGGTCAGGGAACCGTCGAGACTGCTATCGAGTCGATGAAGCTCGGCGCCTACGACTACCTCACAAAACCCTATCGCATCGCCGAGCTTTCGGCTCTTGTTGATCAGGCATCGGAAAAACATCAACTGAAGGTCGACAATGTCCGGCTGCGTGCGCAGATCGCACGTGGACAGAACAGTCTTCCCGAGATCGTTGCCGAATCAGCCCAGATGAAAGAAGTGCTGCGACTCGTGCGCCGCGTCGCTCCAGCCGATACTTCGGTGCTTATCACGGGTGAATCGGGGACCGGAAAGGAATTGGTCGCCCAGGCGATACACCGTCTCAGTCCGCGCAATGACAAGGCGTTCATCGATCTGAACTGCGCCGCGCTGCAGGACACGCTGCTCGAATCAGAATTGTTTGGTCACGAGGCCGGCGCCTTTTCCGGCGCACGTACGCGCAAGCTGGGCTTGTTCGAGCTGGCCGACGGCGGCACTCTATTCCTTGATGAGATCATGGAGATGCCGTCGCAGCTACAGTCGAAGCTTCTGCGGGCGCTCGAGACCAGATCGTTCTTCCGCGTCGGCGGAGTGAAGAAAGTCGAGGTCGACGTACGGCTTTTAGCCGCTACGAACCGCGACCCCAAAACTGCGGTTGCCGAAGGCGTCTTTCGCGCCGACCTGATGTACCGGATCAACAGCTTTGAAGTGAACATACCGCCGCTTCGCGAACGGCGTGAAGATGTGATCCCGCTCGCCCGGCACATCCTGCAAAAGATAGGGGGACAGAATCCGCCCGAGCTTACTCCGCCGGTGATAGAGGCGCTGAGCGCCTACACCTGGACGGGCAACGTAAGACAGCTTCGTAATTGTCTCGAAAGAGCGGCGCTGTTGTCTGACAATGGTCGCGTAACGATCAAAGAGCTGCCGCCGGAAGTCGTCTATCGCAGCGAGAAATCAAATGTGTCCGTGAGCTATTCGGCACCGGGTAACGGCGGGGTGGCATCGTTCCATAACATGGCGCCGACAAACCTGCGGGACGTCGAGCGGCAGCAGATCCTGAACGCACTCGAAAAGACGGGCTGGCACCGCGGAAAGACGGCCGAGCTTCTCGGCATATCGCCGTCGACCCTTTATCGACGCCTTCGCGAATACGATCTCGAGACACGGTAAAAAGTAATGATCGCAACATCCAGGATTCTGAAGCTGTTCGCCGCAACAAGCATTCTCTTTCTCGGAAGCGTGTCCGCCGGCGCTCAACTAAGATCCGGAGGTGAAGTCGTCGACGTCATTAACGGAAAAACGGTCGTTGTCGCAATACCGGCGGGACGTCTCACGATAGAGCTTCAATACATCGACGTGCCCGAACCGGAGCAAGCACTTCATGCTGTGATCAATGACCACGTGCGACGCCTCCTGCTCGGTAAGTCGGTCGAGGTCGAGACCAGGGGATTGATGAGCGGCCGGGCAAGTGCACGACTGGTATTGAACGGGGTCGATGTCAGTCAACAGCTTCTACGCGATGGTGCGGCCTGGCATGTTCCGCTCCAAATATCGGGCCAGGCGGAAGCCGAGTTCAAAACCTACGCCGGCTTCGAGGCGCTGGCGAGGCAGGAGAATCGAGGTGTGTGGTCCGTCAAGGACTTAAAGCCCGCGTGGCAGATCCGTGCCGAGAAGGCTGAGCAACGCCGAGAAGCCGAGGTCCTTGAGCGACGCAGCAAACCTGCGGCGGTAGGCGTCAGCCAGTTTCGAACCGACACGCGTGGTGGTGGCACATCGCCCGCTGCCGAAAATTCGAAGCGCGCGCAGATGGACTCATGGGTTTCGACGCTCGCACTCGCGCGGGACGAGGGCTACGGACTTCACGTTTACAAAGATCCGAACGGGCGTTTCGAAGCGATATATACATCCGCACTAATAATTGAATTCTCATCTTCCGCCGGAAAGGAACGCCTCGAGTGCCGGCCGATCTTTGTCAACACGACAAGATACGACGGCAGCCCGTTGAAGTTATACATGATCGGGTTCCGCGCGATTTCAGAGGACTATCGTTTTTCCAAAGGGCGGACGCGAATGACGGGCACCGTGGATGGCAAGCCGGTAAGTTTCGGTGATGTGTTCGCAGGTTTCCGCGGTCAGGGACTGATCGGCGCAGGCGGTGTCGCGTCTGGTGAACTAATGTATTTTGTGACCAGTGGAGC
>CAMLKY010000125.1 GCA_946480545.1 uncultured Acidobacteriota bacterium | reverse complement strand
AAGGATGAGAAGCAAGCCGACGCGTGGAAACCTGAGGTCAAAGACCCGGGGCCGTTTCTGGCCTCGCAGGAAGACGGGATCATGTGGCTCGGTCACGCGTCGTTCTATATCCGCGTGAACGGCGTGGGCATCCTGACGGATCCAGTGTTCGGAAAACCGCCCTTCGTGACCCGTTACGTCGAAGTCGCCTCACCGCTGGAAAAGATCCGGCGAGTAGACTACGTTCTGCTTTCCCATGACCACCGCGATCACATGGACGAGAACACGCTGCGAGCGGTCGCGCAGAAGTTTCCGAATGCACGCTTTCTTGCCGGACTTAGATCTGAAGATGTACTGGGCGATTGGGCCACCGCGACAAATACCGTCGAGACTGCGGGATGGTTTCAGGAGTTCGATCTCGGACGCCCCGACGGTCTGCGAATCTATTTCCTTCCCGTCCGTCACTGGTCGCGACGCGGATTGATGGATACGAACTGGCGGCTCTGGGGCGGCTACGTCATCCAGACCGAAAAAGCGACGATCTATTTCGGCGGCGACAGCGGCTACGGCAGACACTACCGCGAAGCCGCCGAGTTGTTTCCCAGGATCGACTACTTCCTGATCGGCATCGGAGCATATGAGCCGCGGTGGTTCATGGAGCCCAACCACAACAACCCATCGGATGTTGTGCAAGCGTTCGCCGATTCGGGTGCCCGGCACCTGGTGCCGATGCACTACGGTACGTTCGATCTGTCGGATGAGCCGCCGAGCCAGCCGTTGCGGCTGTTGATGGAAAAGGCGGAGGAGTCGGGTATCAAAGATCGAGTCCGGGTATTGGCGATAAATGAGGCGCTCGAGCTCTTTTAAAGGGCGCAGTTTTGAGAATTGAGCCTATCGACACGCCACGAAAGAACGGGGCGAGCCCGCCTTCAGGACGTGCGAATGTCGCCAGCTACCGACCAGGCACTATCTGTGACGATAGCCATGTTCGCAAGTCTGGGAGGACGGCCCTGGTCCCGGACTTCGGCTTGCTCCGGCTCTTTCGGCAACGCATAATACACTTCGATTTGCCCTGATGCTCAACGGAAAAAAGATAGTTGTCGTGATGCCGTCTTACAACGCGGCGAAGACGCTTGCGCCGACCGTCGACGAGGTCCCGCGCGACATCGTTGATGAGATCCTGCTCGTCGACGACGCGAGCGGCGACGATACCGTTGAGCTTGCAAACGAGCTCGGTCTGACGGTTTTTGTTCACGAACGAAACTTCGGCTACGGGCGCAACCAGAAGACGTGCTATCGCGAGGCACTCGAGCGCGGCGCCGACATAATCGTGATGGTACATCCGGACTACCAGTACTCGCCGCACCTCATCGTCCCGATGGCGGGAATGATCGCGTATGGCGAATACGATGTCGTCATCGGTTCTCGGATCCTCGGCAAAGGTGCGCTCGAGGGCGGGATGCCGCTTTACAAGTATGTGGCCAACCGGTTCCTGACGCTGTTCCAGAACATTCTGCTGGGTTTCAAACTGTCCGAGTACCACACCGGCTTCCGCGCATTTCGACGAGAGGTCCTCGAGACGCTCCCGCTAAACGAGAACTCTGACGATTTCGTCTTCGACAACCAGATGCTCGCCCAGGTGATCCATTTCGGATTCCGTGTTGGTGAGATCTCGACGCCGACGCGTTATTTCGCCGAGGCTTCCTCGATCAACTTTACGAGAAGCGTCCGCTACGGCCTGGGCGTGATTGTGACATCGCTGCAATTCCGGCTTCACAGGATGGGGCTTATCAGGTCGAGCATCTTTGGGATCCGCGGACAGAAGCTTCTCCCGACCTATTACAAGGAGATCGATGCCGGGAAGGTCACAATGAAGTAATAGAACCTCACGCCGCACGCAGATAGTTCAATGACTGAAGACAGCAAGAGCTTTTACGACGAGTGGGCCGAGCCGCTTATTTTTGGCGGTCTCGCGCTCGCGTGCCTGCTTATCTACGGGCAGACGATCGGATTTGATTTCATAAACCTCGACGATCATGCGTACGTCTACTTGAATCCGGTGATCACGAGCGGGATCAACGGCGAGTCGATCAAGTGGGCATTTACCGCGGTTCATTCATCGAACTGGCATCCCCTGACGTGGTTGTCGCACGCTCTCGACGTGCAGATGTTCGGCCTCAACGCCGGAGCGCATCACGCGGTGAACGTGATCCTGCATCTCGCAAATTCGTGCCTGGCGTTTGTCGTCTTTCGGAGTCTTACGGGCTCGACATGGAAAAGCGCGATAGTTGCTTTCCTGTTCGCTGTCCATCCGGCCCACGTCGAATCGGTTGCGTGGATATCCGAAAGGAAAGACGTGCTCAGCACGTTGTTCTGGCTTCTCGCGATGCTCACCTACGTCTGGTACTCGCGCAGCCCGGGAGCCGAAGGAAATGTCGCCCGGCGAATGGCATCGCCGTTCCTGATACTTACATTCGTGTTACTAGCGATCGGGCTTCTCGCAAAGCCGATGCTAGTAACATTGCCCTTCGTGCTTCTGCTACTAGACCGTTGGCCGCTGGGCCGCATGAGGAAAAGGTCGGATCTTCTACCACTTCTTATCGAGAAGCTTCCGCTGTTTCTTCTATCTGCAGCATCGGCATTTGTCACTTATTCAGCACAGCAGGCAAGCGGATCGGTCCTCGACCTGGCGCGATATCCGCTCGGCGGGCGAATCATGAATTCGATAACGGCCTACGCCAAGTACATCGGGATGCTTTTTTACCCGGCGGAGCTGGGCGTCTGGTACCCCTTCCGGGCGTCGATCGACACATTCGAATTGATCGTCTCGGTCGCGGTACTTACGAGTGTAACCGCGCTCGCCTTGTGGCAATGGAACCGGCGTCCGTACCTCGCGGTCGGATGGTTCTGGTTTCTTGGTACGCTGGTTCCGGTGATCGGTTTGGTGCAGGTCGGCGCTCAGTCAATGGCCGATCGTTACACATACATTCCGTACTTTGGTTTGTTCGTCATGCTGGTCTGGGGTGTGGCGGAGCTTGTCGAGAGATTCAAGGTCAACCGGCGGCTCGCCGCGGCATTCACGGTCTTCATTATCGCGTTCGCGGGCCTCGTGGCTTTCGGTCAGACTAGCTACTGGAAGAATAATGAGACGCTCTACAAACGCACGATCGCGGTTACCGAGGATAATTTCTTCCTGATGAACCTGCTATGCAAACACTACATCGATCGCACATCGGCGGCGAACGCCGAGCGCCGGTGCACGGAGCTGCTCGGCAATACGACCAATTACCCTGAGGCTCATAATACGATCGGGCTCTTGCGGGTCGAGCTGGGGCGTTATGACGATGCCATCGCCAGCTATCGGAAGGCCCTTCAGATCAAGCCCGACACGGCGCTCTTTTACTCCAATATTGCCGTTGCATTTGCCCGGAAGGGAGATGCCGAGCAGGCAGAACAAAATCTACTAAAGGCGATCGAGCTTGTCGACGCCAGCCTTAGCCGCGACGCGCTCGTGTACTCGACCAATGCCGTAGGCGAGGCATTCGCGGCGAAGAACGACAAGATCAAGGCGCGTAATTATTTCCAGAACGCGATCAAGTACGATCCTGATTTCAAACCGGCACAAGACAATCTAAGAAAGCTTCAGGAAACAGAAAATGAAGACACTAAATAGACGCGAGTTCATCGGGGTGGGCGCCGCCGCATGGGTCGGGACACTGGCCGCAGGGACCGGCGCGGCGGCCCGCGCATTCGATATTGAGGAAGCCACGGTCGCCGAGCTCATGCTTGCCATGCAGAAAGGCGAGGTCACCGCACGCGATCTCGTCGCGGCCTATGTCGCGCGTATCGGGAGATTCGACAAGCAAATCAACTCGATCATCGAGCTCAATCCTGACGCCGCTGCCATTGCAGCCACCCTTGATCGCGAGCGCAGGTCCGGTAAGATCCGCGGTCCGCTCCATGGAATTCCCGTGCTGCTAAAGGACAACATTGACACGGCCGACAAGATGAAAACGACGGCCGGCAGTCTCGCATTGATCGATGCACCGCCACCAAAGCAGGATGCGGTTTTGGTTACACGACTTCGCGATGCCGGCGCCATTATCCTCGGGAAAACGAATCTCAGCGAGTGGGCGAACTTCCGTTCGACAAGCTCGACAAGCGGTTGGTCGGGCCGCGGCGGACAGACCCGGAATCCCTATATTCTCGACCGCAACCCGTGCGGATCTTCTTCGGGCACGGGTGCGGCGATAGCGATAAATCTCGGAGCCGTCGGCATCGGTACCGAGACTGATGGCTCGATAGTTTGCCCCGCGTCGATCTGCGGGATCGTAGGATTAAAGCCGACCGTCGGACTCGTCTCACGCCACGGCATAATCCCGATCGCGGCGTCGCAAGACACCGCGGGCCCGATGACGCGGACGGTCGCGGACGCGGCTGTGCTGCTGACCGTGATCCAGTCCGTCAATGTGGATGACACCATCGTCCCGAGATCCGCGGCGTCGAACCTACCCGACTACACCACGTTTCTAAAGGCTGACGGACTTCGTGGAGCCGTCATCGCCGTTGCACGTGACTATTGGGGGAAGCGAGATCAGGTCGACAAGGTGATGAACGCCGCGTTAGAGGTGATGAAGACAGCCGGGGCGACGCTCATCGACGTGAAGTTTCCGAACCTCGAAAAATTCGGCGATGCCGAGTACGAAGTGCTTCAGTACGAATTCAAGGATGGGCTTGAGAAATACCTCGCTGCCCGCGGCTCGCGATATCGGACGCTCGACGACTTGATCAGGTTCAATAATGAGAATGCCGCCCGCGAGATGCCGTATTTCAAGCAGGAGATATTTGAGTCGTCTGCGAAGAAGGGGCCGCTTACGTCGAAGGAATATCTCGACGCACGAGCTTTATCGTTAAAGCACACGCGAGAAGAGATGGACGCGCTGATGGAGCGGCATAAGCTCGACGCGATCGTCGCACCGTCGAACGCTCCGACTTGGATGATCGATCTTGTGAACGGAGACTGCGGAGGAAATTATATTTCGAGCTCGTCGCTCGCGGCGGTTGCAGGTTACCCGAACATCACGGTGCCGGCCGGGTTCATTCGCGAGCTGCCGATCGGGATCTCGTTTATGGGGCGCGCGTATTCGGAGGGTGTACTGATCCGCCTCGCATACGCGTTCGAGCAAGCTACGAAAGCGAGAAGGAAACCGAAGCTATTGCTAACCGCAGCGTGAGATGCAAGGCGGGCGCGGACATCGTGTTTGCATTCGCGCCAAAGGCCGAAATAATCCTGCTTGCAGACAGGATACCCGCGAGGTGTACTCAGTTGGCAGTTCTCAGCCGCCGCAGTCCGTGAAGAACCAGATCATTCTCAACGGTCATCATGCCCGTGAATTCGGCAGCGAGCCGATCGGCGTTGCCACCGGTTCCAATGATCTTGACTATGCCCGACTCTTCCCGGATGCGTGTGATCAAACCCTCGACCATCGCTACATACCCGTAATACAAACCCGAGCGGATAGCGGATTCCGTCGATGAACCGATGATCTCCGATGGGCGGTCCGCACTTACCCGTGGCAATCGTGGCGCCTTTTGATGCAGGGCATCGGCGATCACGTCCAGGCCCGGAGCGATGACGCCGCCGCGAAACTCGCGCGAATCGCTGACCACATCGATCGTCGTGGCGGTTCCCATACTGCACACAATGCACGGCGCACCGAACTCCTCGACCGCCGCATATGCCGCGACCAAGCGGTCCGTACCGAGCGACTCGAGCGGGCGGTAATTTATCCGGAAACCGAAATCGAAATTGTTGTCGACAAAAGTAGGATCGACTTCAGTCATTTCGCGAAGAGTTGAGCGGACAGCCTCGTTTGCGCTCGAGACCACCGAGCAGACGATCGCAGCGTCGATCGAATGATCGAGTCGATCTGCGACCGCGTCTTTCAACTCGTCCGGATCGGGGTCACGTTTTGTCGGGATTGAAAATCTGGTTTCGAGCCGTTCGCCGTCGAAAAGCCCGAACTTTATGGCGGAGTTTCCGATGTCGATCGCAAGAAGCACAGAGGCTAACCTTGTAGCGGAAGCCCGTCGTAGACGATCGTCCAGCCATTCTTCCGGCTCGTCAGGAGGCTCTTCCTGAACCATTCGAGCGCTGCTGAAGGGTCATCGTAGAGTTGTACGGCGGGGTTTGCCTCGCGCGGGTCGACGCGACAGATCGCCGCACCGGCGGTCGCGCTCTTGATACAGAGCAGGGCGACCATGTTGTTCTTTTGCAGGACAGCGGTCCGAACAAGCAGATCGTCGCCGTCGTCCTCGTCGCTCCCGAAATCGTCGAAGTCGGCAAGCTCGTCGGCAAAGTCGTCGTCAAACTCAAAATCGTCTATGCGGTCAAATTCGTTACTCATACTTCTGGGGCCGTATGTAGAAATTACACTCTTGGTACGCAAAGTTCAAT
>CAMLKY010000124.1 GCA_946480545.1 uncultured Acidobacteriota bacterium | reverse complement strand
CGTCGCAACCGATAACGCCCCTCCGGCGAGTCGCTGGCGGACCGTTACACCGTCGACGAACTCCGTGGCTATAAAATTTACGCCGTTATGGTGCGCGATCTCATGAATTGTAAGAACGTTCGGGTGATTGAGTGCAGAGATTATCCGAGCCTCGCGAAGAAACCGTGATGCCGCATCTGTATCCGCACCTAATCCGCGTGGAAGAATCTTGAGAGCGACGTTTCGATCGAGCTCACCGTCCCGCGCCAAATACACCGTTCCCATGCCGCCGCGGCCAAGCTCGCCGACGATCTCGTAACGCCCTAGGCAGTCGCCTATCGTCAGTTCGTCGGAAACGTTCGCTGCTTCGAAGAGATGAACGAATGCGGGGCGCGAAATGAAATCACCCAGAGACTGTTCGGAATTGAGCAGCGCGATCACCTCGTCCGATATGGCCCGGTTGCCGGCGCTCAGCCGCGCAATCACGTCGGCCCGTTGATCGGGCGGATGATCAAGCGCCTCCTGAACGATAGATTTGACCTGCTGCCACTGAGACGAGTCCATGAGTATTTCTGCCACGGGGACAAAGTTTCATCTACTAATGCGATATTTACGCCCGGATCGGACCATGTGCCGCATCACGCGCCGGTGATCTCTCGGTGAAGCCAGAGCCTGGCAGTGGTCCATTCGCGTTTCACGGTCATCGGCGACGTATCTAGCGCGCGCGCGGTCTCTTCGATCGTGAGACCCGTGAAGTACCGAAGCTCGACGACGCGCGCCGCGAACGGATCGATATCGGCAAGCTTCGTGAGGGCAGCGTCGAGGATCAGGAGATCCTCGTCACAGTCGTTCTTCACCCCCAGATTTTCGTCGAGCGTGATCGCGGGGGAATGTCCGCCGCGTTTTGCCGCCGATGTGCGCCGAGCATGATCCACGAGGATCTGCCTCATCAGATTCGCCGAGATCGCAAAGAATTGTTCGCGGTTTTGCCACTCGAGCCCCTGTGCCTTTACCAGCCGCATGTACGCCTCGTTGACGAGTGCCGTCGCCTGCAGGGTATGCCCCGACGATTCGCGCCTCAGGTATCCGTCGGCGATCCTGCGCAGCTCTCGGTAAACGATCGGCAGCAGCGTGTTGAGCGCCGAGGCGTCGCCGGCTTGCCACTTGTGGAGGAGTTCCGTTACCTCGCCACGTGAGCTTTTTTGGTTATCGTGAGGACCAGCCATCAAGACCCTGCGTTCAGGGAGAATGCTTGGAGAATAATAGTTCGTCGTTCCTTTATAGGCAATACTTTCGCGGGCTGCTACCGATTCGAAAAAATTTCGATTCATTTGGTCCGATCTTCCACCCGTCCTCGCATTATCTATCCAGAACGACAAACAAACTGTGACAAGTGAGGACATTTCCATGCGATTCGAAATCATCTCTTTAAGGCTCTTTGCTCTGCTGTCGGCGCTCGCCCTCTCGACTATCGTCGCCGGTGCACAGACGTCGGCTTTTACATATCAGGGCCGGCTGACCGACAATATGGCCGCCGCGAGCGGAACCTATGACATGCGGTTCGCGCTTTTCGATTCATTGAGCGGCGGCAGCCAGGTCGGCGGCGGGTACGACTATCCGGCGGTCACGGTAAATAATGGGGTGTTCTTCGTTCAACTCGATTTCGGCGCGTCGGCGTTCAATGGCAGTGAGCGATTCCTACAGATCGCGGTGCGCCGCAATTCCAACGAGAGTTTTGTATACCTGACGCCCCGCCAGCGATTAACCTCGGTGCCTTATACCGTCCGGGCACAGACCGCAGCCTCTGCGGACGCATCGACGCGAAGTCGGTTGATCGGTGCCCTTCGCTGGGACCAGTTGATAAACCGGGTCGACTACCCGTTCTCCAATCCGCGTGGAATCGCCTATGACGGCGAGCACCTATGGGTGACCACCGCCGCGAACACAGTCAGCAAGATCAGGCCGAGCGATGGAGCGATCGTTGGAACATTTCCGGTTGGATCCGGTCCGCGCGGACTCGCGTCGGATGGCACGCACATCTGGGTCGCGAATTCCGGCAGCAGCACCGTTACAAAGTTGCGTCAAAGCGACGGCGGAGTAGAAGGCACGTACCCGGTCGGGACCGGTCCCGTCACAGTAGCGTTCGACGGCACGTATGTCTGGGTTCTTAACAACGGCAGTTCGGACGTCACAAGATTGCGAGCTAGCGACGGCACTCCGGCCGGAACCTTTTCCGCCGGCACTTCTCCGAACTCCATGGCTTTCGATGGAACGAACGTGTGGCTCGTGAGCACCAGCGGCATCACGGCACGCAGAGCGGTAGACGGCGCATTCTTAGGGACGTTTGGACCAACGACCGCGGTGGGGATCGTGTTCGACGGATCACACTTCTGGGTTTCGCTAAGCAACAGTGTGGACATTCTCAAGCTTCGTCCGTCCGACGGCGTGCAGGTAGGCTTTGCATTTGTCGGCGCAGACGCCAGTTCTCTAGCGTTTGATGGAAGGTATATATGGGCCAAGCGGCCCAACGGCCTGATCAGTCGGATTTCCACGATCGATACACCCAACTCGACCGTGACGTTCACGGAAAGCACTCCGAGCCCATCGGGAACCCTTGCGTTCGACGGAAGCCATATCTGGGTCACGAATCCATTCGGCAGGCTGACAAGATTCCCAACCATTCCTTAAGACACCGGTTTTGTTGTTTTTACCCACCGAGTCGCGCACGCGGATTGAAAGGAGCATTAAGATGAACTGCCGAACACAACTAAGATTTTTCATTCTATTCACTTTGTTATTGTTTGCTACGCCGACCGATGGCCAGACGGGCGGTGACTTCTCCGTGACGAAGTCCGTGGTTGCGTCTGGAGGCGAGCGAATGTCGGGCGGTGCTTTCGGAGTCGAAGGCACGAGCGGTCAGACGGCCGTGATCTCGTCGATGACGACTGATCTTTTCGAGATCGTTCCAGGATTCTGGGAGCCTTCACTCGCTCCGACCGCGGCCGGTGTCTCGGTTTCCGGGCGAGTACTGACGGCTGACGGCGAAGGCCTGAGCGGCGCGATTGTCACTTGCATGGGAGCTGACGGCAACATTCGAATAGTGCGCACCGGGAGCTTCGGCTATTTCTCGTTCGAGGATATCGAGCCGGGACATGCGTACTTCTTTTTAGTCGAGTCTAAGAGATATGTCTTCGCACCGAGGTCGATCGCCGTCATAGACAGCGTTACCGATCTGGAGTTCCTCCCGCTGAAATGATCCTAAGAGGCAGAGTCGATGTGTTAAATTATGAGCCGTCGTAATGCCTCAACATCCAAACTCCGACAACCGAAGGGCGCCGCGTAATCGCACGCTCATCATAGATGAACTCTCGAAGGAGGACCTCCGTCAGCGCATCTCATACTCGGGGCCATATGGTTCGAATTCAGTTGTATGCGGTGATGCGACCGACATTCTGCCGCAGCTCGAGCGTGACCGCTTCGATCTTCTGTTTGCGGATCCGCCTTATAATCTGACAAAGAAATTCGGGAGCCGCGGCTTTCGGGAGACAACGATCGAAGCGTATGAGGCGTGGCTCGACTCATGGCTGCGTATGTGTGTTCCGCTGTTGAAGCAGACCGCGAGTGTCTACATCTGCGGCGACTGGCGGTCGAGCGGGGCGATCCAGCGTGCGGGCTCGAGGTACTTCAAGCTCAGGAACCGGATCACGTGGGAACGCGAGAAGGGGCGTGGGGCGAAGGCGAACTGGAAGAACGCTTCGGAAGACATCTGGTTCTTCACCGCCTCGGACGAATTCACTTTCAACCTTGATACCGTGAAGCAGCGGCGACGAGTGATCGCGCCGTATCGTGAGAACGGAAAGCCGAAAGACTGGAGCGAATCCGCGGAAGGTAATTTCCGCGACACACATCCATCCAACGTCTGGACCGATATCACGGTTCCGTTCTGGTCGATGCCCGAGAACACCGAGCATCCTACGCAAAAACCCGAGAAGCTCCTCGCCAAGATCGTGCTCGCGAGCACAAACCCTGATGACTTGGTCCTCGATCCATTTGCAGGCAGCGGAACGACGGCAGTCGTAGCAAAGAAGCTCGGACGCGGATTTATCGCGATCGAGTCTGACGAAGAGTACTGCTTGCTGGCTCTGAAACGACTCGAGTTGGCAGAGACTGACACATCGATCCAGGGATTCGAGGACGGAGTTTTTTGGGAACGAAATTCACGAAAGTGAGTCCATGTCGTTAAAATATCTCTGTGGGCTCTGCGAGCTTTGCGTGAGAGATCCGGTTTCACGCAAAGCTCACAGAGTCCGCAAAGAGATCCGAAATGAAAATTGCTACCTGGAACGTCAACTCCATTAACATCCGAATGCCGCAGTTGCTCGGCTGGCTCGAGACTGCGGACATCGACGTCATCTGTTTCCAGGAGACGAAAACGATCGATGAGAACTTCCCGGTCGACGCTCTCAAGGCCCTCGGGTACGACGCAGAGTTCATGGGACAGAAGTCTTACAACGGTGTAGCGATCATCTCAAAATTTCCGATCACGGATGTTCAGAAGAATTTCCTTGACGATGACGACGAGGCGCATAAACGGTTGATCGCGGGAACGGTCAACGGCGTTCGGATCGTCAACACGTATATCCCGAACGGCAGTGAGCTGTGGAGTGATAAGTACCGGTTCAAGCTCGACTGGCTGCAGCGGCTTCGACGATTCTTCGACGAGACGTGCGATGTGAATTCAGACGTTCTCCTCTGTGGCGACTTCAATGTCGCGATGGATGACCTCGACGTCTGGAGCGTGCCGGTCTGGGAAGGCAAGATCCACTTCTCGAAACCAGAGCGTGCGGCGATGACACATGTAAAGCAATGGGGTTTTGTCGACGTGTTTCGAAAGCTCAACCCGGAAGCGAAGGAGTTTTCGTGGTGGAACTATCGCGAAGGCGCGTGGCAGCGAAACCGCGGGCTTCGTATCGATCACATCTGGACATCTCCGTCGCTCGCTGAAAAATGCACAGGTTGTTGGATCGACCGCGCACCGCGAGCGCTCGAGAAGCCGAGCGATCATGCGCCCGTAGTCGCCGAGTTCAAGATGTAGCACGGACGGTTAGTCGTCCCCAATATGACCAGCTATTCGCTCGATATTGAAGCCCTCTTCAGAGAGGCAGCTAACCTCCGCGACGCGGGGCAACCCGACCAGGCAATTGCGAAATTCGAGGAGATATTGGCGCGCGATCCACCCCGTCGTGCAGCTATCCTCGGACCAATGGGACACATCTACTTCACACTACGAAATTTTGATAAGGCACTCGAGTGCTATATGGAAGTGGTTTCACTATCACCTAACTCCGAACTCGGATCGCTCGGATTATTCCATACACTCTGGTCTATGGGTCGTTATAATGACGCTTTCTCTGAGGGGAAGAGGTTCCTGAGCCGGCGCGCTTCCGAAGAGTATATGTTGATGGTCAAGGAAATGAGGGATGCATTGCTAGACTCAGGTCTTGATATACCACCAACCATAACCACGGATCACACCGAAGGCGCGGAATGAAGATCGCAACGTGGAACGTCAACTCGATCAAGTCGCGAATCGATCAGGTTCTGAAATGGTGCTGCGCCGCCCAGCCGGACGTTCTGTGTCTTCAAGAGACAAAAGTCGTCGATGAGAAGTTCCCGATTGCGAAATTCAAGGCCATAGGCTATTCGCATACGGCGCTGCTCGGCGAGCGAGGTTACAACGGTGTCGCCATCGTCTCGAAGTTGACTCTCACCGATGTCCAAATGAATCTTCCCGGAGAAAGGAAACCTGCACAATCCCGCCTCATTGCTGCAACCGTCGGCGGGATCAGACTCGTAAATGTTTACGGCCCGCACGGAACAAGTCAGGGAACTCCGAAGTATCAATTCAAACTCGACTGGATAGCCCGGCTCCGAAAATTTTTCGATAAGAAATACTCGACCGATGAGAACGTCGTGCTTTGCGGCGACCTGAATGTCGCACCCCACGAACTGGACGTCTGGAGCGTGCCGGCCTGGCGAGGCAAACTCCATTTCACAAAGCCCGAACGCGACGCGATCCAGGATCTTAAGAAGTGGGGATTCGTCGACCTGTTTCGTCAGATCAACGGTGACGAACAGGAATTCTCATGGTGGAGCAATTTTCGAAACGACTTCGAGAAGGATCGAGGCCTCCGGATCGACCAGATCTGGGCGTCGGCACCGCTGGCCGAAAGGTGTATCGACTGCTGGATCGACAAAGAGCCGCGTGGTTGGGAACATCCGTCGGACCACGCGCCGGTCGTAGCGGAATTCATGTGAGCGAACCTACCCTGACAGAGAAGCTGCGGCAAATAACCGAATCGGTACTCGACGACACGCGTCCGGCCTATTCACTTCGCACCGAGGTCCTCGATCTCAAATCGATCTTCGAACAGGCGGGTGGATTACGGGCCGACCGGGG
>CAMLKY010000123.1 GCA_946480545.1 uncultured Acidobacteriota bacterium | reverse complement strand
GGAACTTTGGAGAATTGAGATCTCGTCCCCCGGCTATCGCTGACTTGATTGTATGGCAAAGAGCGGGTGGAATTCGTTGCTGCGATCTATCGCTCTCCTGAAAATTTTCCTCTGACGGAGCTGTTTGCTCTCACGGATCAGATTCGCCGATCGGTTGTCTCGGTACCATCCGACCTCTTTGGGGGACGGGGGCGAAAGCCGGGATAAAAGAATTCGTAGATATATCTCGATAGCTTACGGTTGGTTGATGGAGACGGAAACTCAGCTTCAAATAGCTCGCAACCTCGGGTATATTGGACAAGCCGAAGTTGAAAGGCTTCTCGGTGACGCGGGCTGAAATTGGCAGAATGCTAAACGGTCTTTCACGCTGAATTAAATGCTAGATGCTCAGGTGGGTGACGATTGAAACCCGACGACTGAACACTGACTATGGCAAATTTCCGACGACCCGAAGAACTTCTGTGCTGCTCGTTCTGCGGTAAGTCGCAGAACGATGTTAAGAAACTGATCGCCGGCCCCGGCGTTTATGTTTGCAATGAGTGCATTGATATCTGCAATGAGATCATCAATGACGACGAGCAAACAGAAACTACTGCGACGCGGGCGACGCTGCCTAAGCCGCAGGACATCAAAACGTTTCTCGACGAGTACGTCATCGGACAGGATGAGTCGAAGAAGCGTCTCTCGGTCGCCGTCTACCAGCATTACAAACGACTCGAGCTGGCCAAGCGCCGCTCGGACGTCGAGCTTCAGAAATCGAACATCCTCCTCATAGGCCCTACCGGAACCGGCAAGACTCTTCTTGCGCAGACACTCGCACGTGTTCTGAGCGTTCCGTTCTGCATCGTCGATGCGACGAGCTTGACCGAGGCAGGCTATGTTGGTGAGGACGTCGAGAACATTCTTCTTCGACTTCTTCAGGCGGCCGGCAACGATGTCGAAAAGGCACAGCAGGGAATCATCTACATTGACGAGATCGACAAGATCTGCCGCAAGGACGACAACCCGTCGATCACACGCGATGTTTCGGGCGAGGGCGTTCAGCAGGCCCTGCTGAAGATCCTCGAAGGAACGACCGCGAACATCCCGACGGGCGGCGGGCGTAAACATCCGCAGCAGGAATTCACCCAGCTCGATACGACGAACATTCTCTTCATCTGCGGTGGAGCATTCATCGGTTTGGAGAAGGTTGTTGAGAGACGAATGCGGAACAAATCGCTTGGATTCCAGGCTGATGTTAAGTCGCGTGCGCAGAGACAGACTGAATCCATCAACAGCCTCGAGCCGGAAGATCTGATTCATTACGGGCTTATACCGGAGTTTGTGGGACGGCTTCCGGTCGTCGGCACGCTTCAGGAGTTGGATGAGGCCGCGCTCGTCCAGATCCTGACCGAACCTAAGAATGCGCTCGTGAAGCAGTACCAGCGCAAGTTCGAATTCGACAATATCAGTCTCAAGTTTTCAGAAGATGCACTGCGTGCGATCGCCCAGCAGGCTCACAAGCGAAAGGTAGGCGCACGCGGATTGATGATGATCCTCGAAGAGATCCTGCTCGAATCGATGTACGTCCTGCCGAGCGATAAGAAGGTGAAAGATCTCGTTATCACCCGCGACCACGTGGAACGAAAGGCTCCGGTGTTCGATCTGGTTGGGCCACGGATCGAGGAAGCGGCATAGCATCCATTATTTCCAAAAATACCGAGCGCCCGCCCGTAAAGGGTGGGCGTTTCGCGTTTACCCGACGCCGTCCGCTGGCTGCAATACCTTTGTTGCCGGGGAAGGTGCGTGTATAATCCGCACAGTCCCTCCCGACCTACAACAAGCTACGACCGAAGGAATTATGAACCAACTTACCCTTGTTCTTCGCGCTGTTCTTCTGCTTCCGCTGTTCTTAGCCGTGCCGTTGAGCGCGGTGGCCGGACCGGCGGATCTTGATCCGACATTCGGAAATTTCGGCAAGGTCATCTCCAGCCCCGACGGCAGCAATCAGACCTGGGGAAACGGTATCGCCGTTCAGGCGGATGGCAAGATCATCATGTCCGGCGAGTCCGGTGTGGCCCACACCAACATTATGGTGGCAAGGTATAACGCCGACGGAAGCCTTGATACCGGATTCGGTTCAGCGGGTTATATCTTGATCCCGTTTACCTCGGTGCGGATCGAGCGGGCCGGTGTGGTCATCCAGCCCGACGGTAAGATAGTCGTGGCTGCAACCGTGTTTACGGGGATGAACCCAACGGTGACCGACATAGGCGTGGCAAGACTGCATCCCAATGGGACGCTCGACACGTCCTTTGATGGGGACGGCAAGGCGATCATCGATTTCAATGAGGTGTTGTCATCCACTTACGCTGAGCACTTCACTACGATCAAACTTGCCGGCGACGGAAAGATCGTCATTGGAGGGCAGGCGTACGCTCCGAGTATCGGGAATAACTTCGTGTTTGCGAAACTCAACGTTGATGGTTCACCGGACACGGGATTCGGTACAAACGGGAAGTTTGCTGATCAGCTACATCCGGCTCCGAATTTCGACACGCTGAAGGATGTCGCTGTCCTGCCAAACGGGCAGCTTGTGGCTGTCGGATACCTGGTCGCGGGTGGTTTCGGAAACGCGAGACTCGCAATCAAGATCAACCCGGCAGGGACCGCGCGAGAGTGGACCTTTCAGCAAGGCGATGGATCCGGAGGCATCGGGCAGTCATTCAACGCCGCCGTCGCATTAGCCGACGGCAGGATCGTCGTCGCCGGGCGGTTCGAAAACAAGGTGACGGTGTGGCGGTTCAACACTGACGGCAGCATGGATTCCAACTTCTCCAACTCCAGCAGCCCTCACAACGGCCAGGCAAATGCGGTCGCTCTACAGTCCGACGGCAAGATCGTGGTAGCTGTTTCGGGCAGTCCTTTCCACAGCTACTCCGTCGTTCGGTATAACGCGAACGGTACGCTGGATACAACGTTCGGCGGGAACGGATTAGCAGCCGCCTCGCTTTTGGGCGGTGGAGATAACGGTCTGAAAGTCGTTATCCAGCCGGATGGAAAGATCCTTGTCGGCGGCACCACGCAAACCCTTACGGAACCGTACCAATACTACTTCGGAATGGTCCGTTACCGCGGCGGCAACTTTGTTCCCGATGGTCGTGCCGACTTCGACTACGACGGAGACAGCAAGGCCGACGTTTCAGTGTTTCGCCCGTCCGACGGAACGTGGTACATCAATCGGTCGACGGCCGGTTACACCACGCTCGGATTCGGTAACTCGACCGATCGGATCGTCCCGGCCGATTACGACGGCGATCTGAAGGCCGACGTCGCCATCTATCGTGATGGCCAGTGGTGGATACTACAGAGCTCGAACAGCGTAGTTCGTGTTTACACATTCGGAATAGCTGAAGACACTCCGCAGCCCGGTGACTACGACGGCGACGACATCGACGACATCGCGGTATTCCGCCCGTCGACGAGCACATGGTACGTGCTTCGAAGCACCGACGGAGGTTTCCACGCCGTGCCATTCGGCGCGACCGGTGACATCCCGCAGCGTGGCGATTACGATGACGACGGCAAGACGGACTTTGCGCTCTTCCGGCCCTCGAACGGAAACTGGTACATCCAGAGGAGCACGGGCGGATACCTTATCGTGAAGTGGGGTGTCAACGGGGACACACCCGTGGCGAACGACTACGACGGGGATAATAAGCCAGACATCGCAGTATGGCGGCCGACACCCGGGGACTGGTACATCTTGAGAAGTACCGACGCTGGGCTTACAAAGCGCAACTTCGGCGTTGCCGGTGACATTCCTGTTCCTGCGGATTATGACGGCGACGGAAGATCCGATATCGCAGTCTTCCGGCCCTCGACCGGCTTCTGGTACCAGCTCTTCGCAACCGGCGGACAGAGTGCATTCCCGTTCGGACTCACCGGAGACCGACCGACACCGAGTGCGTACGTGCCGTAGTCGATCTCACCTGATTTTCTCGGCAACAGCCTCGCAGAATACGAGGCTGTTGTTTTTTTGTTGGTATGTTTGGCGGCAGTCCGGTAGCCGCTTCTCAAACGGGTCGCTAACCCCGGCAGAATATCCATGAAATTCTAGAATTCGCAGCGTAATCGCCCTTTCTTTAGCCGAACCGTTTTTGTTGCTTTTCGTGGTTAATTTTGCGTAAATATATCTAGCCCATTTCCCGAAATTAACTCTAGAACTCGCGTTCCCCTGTTATGCAAGAATTCACAGACCAAATGCCTTCGGACATGAAGCGTTATCCGATGGTGCCAATTCGCGACGTCGTTATTTTTCCTTACACGAAGGTTGCGTTCAAGATCGGTCGTCCGTCGTCGGTGCGCGCGCTCGAAGAGGCGATGACGGGTGATCGCGATATCTTCCTCGCTACCCAGCACGACGCAACTATCGACGAGCCCACGTCCGATCAGATCTTCACTATCGGAACGCTCGGACGGATTCTTCAGGCGCAGCGACAAGACAATGGCCAGATAAAGGTCGTCGTCGAAGGCCGCGAGCGTGGCGAGTCGGTTCGGGTTGAACAGGATTCGGATGGGATGTTCTACGCACACGTCCGACGAATCGTCTCGAGCGACGAATCGGGCTATCGCACCGACGGGCTGCTGCAAAAGATCAACACGCTTGTCGAACAGTTTCTGCGTGTCTCGCCGGATGCATATACGGACGCGCTGCACGCGAGCCTTCGCGGTATATCGGCGGCCCAGATCGCCGATTCGATGTCGTCTCACTTGAGGATCTCGGTCGAAGAAAAACAGGAGCTGCTGGAAACGATCTCGGTGTCGGAGCGCCTGCAGAAGCTAATCGAGGTCCTTGAGACCGAGATCGAAAAGCGCCAGCTCGACCGCTCGATCCACTCGCGCACGAAGAAGCAGATGGATAAGCATCAGCGCGAGTACTACCTGAACGAGCAGATCAAGGCCATCCACAAGGAACTCGGTCGCAAGGATGAGAAAGCCGAACTTGAAGATCTAAAGAAAAAGATAGAAGAAGCGGGAATGACCGAGGAAGCGAAGGAAAAAGCGCTCCAGGAGTTTTCACGGCTTGAGGCTATGCCGCCGATGTCGGCGGAGACAACCGTCTCGCGTACCTATCTCGACTGGTTGATAAATGTACCCTGGCAGCAGCGATCCGACGAGCTTAACGATCTCGGGCAAGCCGAGGAGATACTAAACGAGGACCACTACGGTCTCGATAAGATCAAGGAACGCATCCTCGAGTTTTTGGCCGTGCGGCAACTTGTCGACAATCCGAAGGGAACCATTCTTTGCTTTGTCGGCGCGCCGGGTGTCGGCAAAACCTCGCTTGGTAAATCCATCGCCCGCGCAACGGGGCGAAAGTTCGTTCGCCTTGCCCTTGGTGGTGTTCACGATGAGGCGGAGATCCGCGGTCATCGGCGAACGTACATCGGAGCCTTGCCCGGACAGATCGTCCAGCTCATGAAGCGCGCGGGCACAATCAATCCGGTGATCCTGCTCGACGAAGTCGACAAGCTTGGACGGGATTTTCGGGGCGATCCATCCTCCGCTTTGCTCGAGGTGCTGGATCCGGAACAGAATCACACGTTTCGCGATCATTACCTGGATGTCGACTATGATCTATCGCATGTTTTCTTCATCGCGACCGCGAACGTGCTGCACACCATCCCGCCCGCGCTGCAGGACAGGCTGGAGATACTAAATCTGTCGGGTTACACCGAGCGCGAAAAGCTTGAGATCGCGAAACGGCATCTCATAAATAAGCAGTGTGAGCACAGCGGTCTCGACCCCGAGGCGGTGAAATTCACCGACGACGGCATCCTCGAGACCATTCGCCATTACACCCGCGAAGCCGGAGTTCGCAATCTCGAAAGGGAGCTCGGCTCGTGCCTTCGCAAGATCGCGCGAAAGTATGTCTTGGCGGATCAGAAGGATGGTTTCCGAGTCGTGATCGATGCGGAAAAGGTGCGCGAGCTGCTTGGCACCATCCGGTTCCGAAAGCAGGACATCGCGCGAAAGAGTGAAGTCGGTCTGGTTAACGGGCTTGCGTGGACCGAGGTGGGCGGTGACGTGCTCCAAGTCGAGGCCACGCTGATACCGGGGAAGGGCGAGATAACGCTTACCGGAAAACTAGGCGAGGTTATGCAGGAGTCTGCCCGGGCCGCCCTGACGTGCGTTCGCTCGCGGGCCGAGTCGCTCGGTATCGACCCACAGGACTTTCGCGAAAAGGACCTCCACATTCACGTTCCGGAAGGGGCGATCCCGAAGGATGGCCCGAGTGCCGGTATCACGATCGCAACCGCGATGGTGTCGGCGTTAACCAAACGACGCGCTCGTCATGATGTGGCGATGACGGGCGAGATCACCCTCCGCGGGAAAGTCTTGCCGGTCGGCGGCGTGAAGGAAAAACTGCTGGCCGCACACCGGTTTGGCTTGAAGACACTTA
>CAMLKY010000122.1 GCA_946480545.1 uncultured Acidobacteriota bacterium | reverse complement strand
GGACTTCGCGCGTGTCCCGGGAAAGCTGCCGCCACCCGTGCGAATGGAGTTCGTTCCATTGGCGAACTTGATCCCGCCGGCATATCTCCCGTCCGCGCCGATGATCAGCAGATCGTCGATCTTGACCGCATTGTCCCGGAGTTTGAGATACAGGGTCTGTCCGCTGTCGAGGTGCCCGGATCCGGGCATTACATTGACGGTCGTGATCCCTCCGGCCTGGGCTCGTTGCAGGCTGGCGGCACGAGCGTTGATCCCGTCTAGGATCCGGACGTCCGGTTGGATAGGTCCCGATGCGTCGGCGCCGGAGCCGCTGCCGATATGGCTGTGCGAATCTACGAGTCCGGGCATTATCGTTTTGCCGGCCATATCGATCCGCTCCACATCAGATGACAGCCGTACCGCTCGGGCGTCGCCGACGGCTCGGATCTTTCCATCCTGGATGAGCAGGATGCCCTGCTCGATCGGTGCACCGTTGATAGGGATGATGCGTGCATTCACGAACGCCGTTGGCTTCGTCTGGCCCAGAAGTGGGCAAACCGCAACGAGGACAAGCGCGGCGCACAGGTAAATTTGTTTCATCAAAACTGAACCTCGACTGTTTAGAAATTTATTCGAGCGGAGTGTTGTGACTAAAGTGCTACGAAACCAGTAGTGTGTCAAGCGACCGGTAAAGTGATGACGAAAGTCGCGCCCGAAGGCTCATTCTGCCGGAGCTCGAGCCGTCCACCGTGGGCCGTTACGATCCCGTAGCATACCGCAAGCCCAAGCCCTGTTCCTTTGCCGGCAGGCTTGGTCGTGAAGAAAGGATCGAACACCTTTTTCGCGTCACTCTTTCCGATACCGACTCCGGAGTCGCTGATCTCGATGGCTATGTTTCCATTCGAGGTACGAGCCGAGATCTTCAATTCGCCACCGCCCGGCATTGCATCCCGTGCGTTGAGCAGGATATTCAGAAAGACCTGCTGAAGCTGGTCAGCGTCCGCGGCGAGCATCGGCAGCTCGTTGTCCACGTCTTTGGTGACTATGAGTTTCTGAAAGGTCGAATCGAACTCGGCTAGCCGAAGCGCCGAGTCGAGGACTTCGGTCACCGCTACCTCGGACTTAGCCGCCGGACGGGCACGGGCGAATTCGGTGAGGTCCCGCGTTACGCGCGTGATCCTGTGGATCTGCTCCTGGATTATATCGAGCCTTTCGTGTGTCTCGGGGGAGCCATTCTCTGAACGCATCATCTGTATCAGTGAAGAGATCGACGCAAGTGGATTGTTGACCTCGTGTGCGACGCCCGCTGCAAGCGTGCCCATTGCGGCGAGCTTGTCGGCGCGCATTAGCTGTTCGTTCATTTGGCGAAGACTCTCGATATCCGAGGCCATCTTCCGGCTCATCTCGTTGAACGAGTTCGCAAGAAGACCGATCTCGTCGTTGCTTTTTCGAAGATCCACCTCGGTACCATAATCGCCCTTCGTGACCTGTACCGCCGCCACAGTGATCCGCTGTAGCGGGCGCGAGATGGTCCGCACGACGAGTAGCAAGAGGAGGAGATTCGGTACGAGCGCCGAGATCACACTGAAGACGAGGTAACGGCGCCAGCCCTCAGGGGTCACGCCATCCTGAAACGCCCACCACACGATCGGCACCTGGAAGATCAGGAAGCTTGCGATGGCGACCGAAGCGATGCTGAGCGCGATCTTATAGGTGATCCCGAAAAGGCGGAACTGATCGAGAGCAGTCTGCAGCGAGAAGAGCCTGAAGTTCGAGATCGCGTATGCGTATATCAGCACGCCGGGTACGACGAACGTCGAGCTGAAGGGAAGTAAGCTATAGATCCCGAAATAGGGGAGTACGATGTTCGCGACAGTCTTCAATATACCGGTGATGAGAAGACCCCACAGGATAGCTCCGACCTGCTGGCCGTGCTGGGTTCCTTTGTACCGTCGGTACTTTTGAAAGAGGACGGCTGCACCGTAGAAGAAGACGAAGTAAACGTACGCGACGAAGATGTAGGCGAGCGGCGAAAGCTCGATAACGAGGGCACCTCCAGCGGTGTCGACCCGCTCCCACAGAAAGCCAAGTAATCCCGCCGGTATCAGGACCAGTCCGGGAGCAAACAAGACGGCGGCTCGCTTCTTCGGTGTTCGGAGGTTCTCGGGAAACACCCATGCAAACACGACGAGCGCGCACTGCATCAGCAGCGAGATCGTGAAGCTGGACGCGGCCCACCATGATGCAGGGATGCCCGCATCGGGAAAATTCCAGAAAACCAGATCTTTTGTTGTCCAGAGTGCAAGGAAGGCGATGAACGTGGCAAACGTCTGATTGGCCCGGCTCCGAGGATCCGCGACGAATACATAAAAGCCAAGCAACACCAGCAGGAAAAGCACGAACAGGTGAAGCAGGACAAGCATTTTCCCCTAGAGAATAGAACGATTCCCCGGCTCGCGCAATCTACTTCGGGGGAGGTCACTTGACCTTCACCTTTAAATTGACGCCCACAGCATGAACATCCTTCGGTAGCCCGCTCCGGTTGTGTCTCCAGACATAAAAGAAGTCCGCCGAGAGCTTATCCGTGAATCGTTTGGAGATGCCCGGCGACAGATCGTTCCGCGACCACTGGCCAGCCGTGAAATCGTAATAGGGCTCGGTACCGATGTATGGCGCGAAGAGCTCCTTGCCGTCTTTCTTCACCGGAATCGTCAATGTGAAGCGGTTGCGATAACGCACCGAATCGGACCTCGAATGGCGAATGCGGTATTCGATCCGATTGCGGTCCTTTATCGAGAAGTGCTTGAACTTGTGATTGTAAGTGACCTCAAAGCGGAGTCTGTGCTCGAACTCGCGCCGCCCGCGTCCAGGCTGCCCGGCTATATAAAGGTAAGTCGGGGTTACGTTGAAATGTTTGTTGAGAACGAGATCGAAACCGCCGCCTATCCGCTCGTCGACGAACGCCAGCCGGTTCTGTCCAAACCGGAGCGAAGTGATAAATAAAAGTGAAAGCCTGTCGAAATCTTTCCCCTTCTCATCCTTTGACTTCAATACCGGAAGCGAGAACGTGTTTTCGTTCCAGACCTGGAAGTCCGTTTCAGGCGGCTGGCTCTGACCGGATGCTAACGTTGCGAACGCTAATGTCAGTATCAGAAAAGAAAGATTTAATCTCATCGCCCCAATCATATAAGCAGAATGTACGTTCGCACATTCTCGCGCAGCGGGCGTTAACACTTCGGTAACCTTGGTGGGATCCCGGATCAGTTCAGAAACCCGCGATGAGGCCGCAGATCGCCAGTGAGATTCCGGCTGCGACCGGGAGGAGGTGCTTCATCTCAATTCGATCGCCTCGACGAAGCAGCTCGAATAACACGATGAACACCGGTGCCGTCAACGCGCCAATAAACCCACCGATGAACGCCCCGAAGAAAGCACCGATCAGCAAAAGAAAGACGCCGCCTGCAACGCCGGCGAGCATGCCCCAAGCCATCCCGATCAGCGAATAGATCGCGATCCTATTAGGAAAGCGGACATTCTGTGATCTCTCGACCACGGCCGGAACGTGCTTCCCGAGTCGAAACCCGACGACACCGGTTGCGAGCGCGGCGATGGCGAAAAGAACCGTGTACAACTGCTCGCCCCACTGATCGAACCGAGACTCAAGCGCGATCCTCATCGAGACGGTTGCCAGAGGCAGCCCGCCGATGAGCAGACCAAAGGTTGCGAACGCGTCTCGTGCATCGACCGGCCTGACCATGATCGCCGCTTCGAACCGTTCGCGGTCGCTTCGATAGAGCCGCTTGTCGCGCGCGATCCGGGCGTTGATCGCGACCAGGTGATCTAATCGTTGCTGGCCAAGCTCGTCGCCAGTTGGGCTGCCGGCGACATCTCGTCTAACTTCGGTGACTCTGGCTTCCATGTCGGTATCCTTGTTTTTTCGGTAATGCTATTGAGCCAAATAAGCGCGTCCTCGTCATAGAGCAGCGATGCCAGTTCGATGGCCATCTCAAACACCCGTCCTTTGGACGCATTGTCGCCGGACACTTGCTCAACCAAGCGAATAACTTCACGCCGCGCCTGGATATGATGGTGTCTCAGCTTTCGCCGGTTGTGCCTTACCATCGACGCCACGCCGTGCGGAGTGAGTTTCGAACCGGAGACGCCCACCAACTCGGCGCACTTTGTGCCGAACTGTTCAAAGGTGCCCCGTGACGCTGCGGCGAATGTCGAGTAGCGCTCGAGAGCGTCGCGGACCTCTCTTCTCGACGACGGGCCATGAGCCAAGACCGCTTCGAGGTCGGCTAGGATCTCCGTCAACCTGCGGCCTTCTGCATCTAATTCATCAGATGATACGAAATCGTAGGTGGAATACGCGTTAGTAAGGTGGCGACGCCCGAGACGGAGAGCATCGGGAATCCAAAAGGTCAGTGTCGCAAGTGATCGGAGTAGTTTTTTCGTCCACGGTTCGTTTCCCCTTTGCAAATATTTGTAAACGGCGAAGGGGGATCCGAGGGTCAGATAAACGATCAAGATATCCGCGATATTCATCGCGTACCTGAATTGCAAGGTTTATTCCAACTTTGTGCAAGAGTGAACGCTTCGCACGTTCTATCGTCTGAGCCCGAGAATAGGGGGCGAATTTGAAATATAGCGAACTTTCGGCGGGTGCGGTTCGTTAACCGATTTTAGCGAAATGCAAAATGCGCTTTGAACGGTTTGCAGGACGCAAGTGATGCAATCCTTTAATCGGTATCCCGCTCTTCGGTTGGCAAAAAGTGTATTTATTTCGCGTCGATTCAACGGCATACCAATTGCTCAAGGTAAGAGCAGTGAAATTAACGGGTAAAACCGGTCGGGTTTACATACTAAATTCATACAAAGAAAGGTAAGAACAAGGAGGACGCAATAATGAAGGAAGGAATGAAGGTCAAAGTCATCAAGAAGGACGAGATCAAGAACGAGCCTAAGCCGGTTGCAAACGCAAAACGCGCCTCGGCCCGCCAGGTGGTCACCAACGTGACGAACTGGGTAAACGATCTCCAGGCTCGTAAGCGTGACGAAACAAAGACCGCTATCGAGAAGTTCTTCAGCCAGCAGCCGCGGCCGAGTGAACTATAAATTGTTTGATCATAGGTAAGAACGGCACGCTCCGGTTCGAGCGTGCCGTTTTTTTTGCAAAATTTCGGCGTGGGTATCGTCGTTCTTCATGCTTGGAGGATTCTCAGTTTCGTTGGTATTCTAGTCCCCAAACACCCGGATAATTCACAAAGATATGAAAGGTAAGATCGCCGTTGTCACTGGGGCGAGTAGTGGGATCGGTCGGGCGACAGCTCTGCTGTTTGCGCGCAACGGCTGCGAGGTCGTCGCGTTAGGTCGTAACGAGGGGGAGCTGAATTCGGTTCGGGACGAGGTCCGGAATGAGGAAGGGTCGGTCAGGATACATCTCGGAGATATTACCGAACTGACGCAGGTCGACCGTCTCGTATCCGAGACCGTCGCTCATTTCGGCCGAATAGACGTTTTGGTCAACTCGGCGGGCATTATCAAGAACGGCAACATTGAAAACACAACGCTCGACGACTGGGACAAGATGATGAACATTAACGTCAGATCGATGTTCTATATGATGCAGAAGTGTGTTCCGCACCTCGAGGCTACAAAGGGGAACATCGTTAACGTATCCAGCGTTACCGGAAAGCGCGCGTTTCCGAACGTGCTTGCATACTGTGTCTCGAAAGCGGCCACCGATCAGTTGACGCGGTGCTCGGCTCTTGAGCTTGCACCAAAGGGCATTCGCGTGAACGCGGTAAACCCCGGCGTCGTTGTTACGAATCTGCATAAGCGTGGTGGGATGACCGAGACAGAGTACGAAACGTTTCTCGAGAATGCGAAGAACACACATCCCATTGGCCGGCCTGGAACGGCGGATGACGTTGCCGAGCTCATCTACTTTCTTGCATCGGACCGGGCGTCATGGATAACCGGGGTTACATACGAGATAGACGGCGGCAGAGCGCAAACCTGCGCTCGTTGAGGGAATAGTGAAAATACGGCTCCTCCCGAGTACATTCGATATCGAGGGCAAGGCTTCGCCGAGGCAGCATCTCACGTGCTTTGTCATCGACGATTCGGTCGCCATCGATGCCGGGAGTCTTGCGATGGCGGTAAGTCCCGCCCAGCGTGCCGGAATCCGGGACGTCGTACTCACGCATGCTCATCTCGATCACATCGCCGGATTGCCGTTGTTTATCGACGATCTGTTCGCGACACTCGAGGCTCCTGTTTGCGTTCATGCCACGCCATCCGTCATAGAGGTGCTCGAACGCGACATTTTCAATTGGTCGGTTTATCCCCGCTTCTCTGAATTGTCGAATGAGTTCGGTCGGGTGCTCGAGTACAGGCCGTTCGAACCGGGTGACGAGTTTGTGGTGCGCCATCTCCGGCTTCGATCAGTCGAAGTTAACCACAAGGTGCCTTCGTCGGGCTTTCTGATCTCGGATGCCGGCTCGACGATCGCTAT
>CAMLKY010000121.1 GCA_946480545.1 uncultured Acidobacteriota bacterium | reverse complement strand
CCAGATCACTTCCGAGAATGCCGATCGGATCAAGTGCAAGATCCTTGCCGAGGGAGCTAATGGGCCGACCACACCGAAGGCCGACAAGATCCTTCATGACAAGGGGATCTTTGTCATCCCCGACATTCTCGCTAACGCGGGTGGTGTGACGGTCTCGTACTTCGAGTGGGTGCAGGATCGAATGGGGTACTTCTGGTCCGAGTCGGAGGTGAACACAAGGCTCGAGGAAAAGATGGTCGCGAGCTTCAACGAACTGTGTCACTACGCGGAAAAACATGACGTCGACACCCGCACGGCGGCCTATATGTTGGCCATCGACAGGGTCGCTTACGACACCAGAATGCGGGGTATTTACGCATAAAGAAAATTTGCGTAATTTGTTAAAAATGCTTGATTTTGGGGGAAAGTTGCGTTAAGGTCTATGCAAGAGAAGGTTAAGCCAAATGATAGATTTCGTTGACGTTTGGTCGATGCTTTCTCGGAAATTGCAAATATAGACTTATCTTTTGCTTAGTACGCGCCGCCTTTCGGACAAGGAGGTTTGAAAGACTTTGGGCGTATGTAATAAATTGAGTAGCCTCGCGAAATATAGCGGTAATTATATTTTGTAGCTACAAATTGAAATTTAATTTCTTATTTTCGGCGGAGGAATATGATGAAACTCGCGTACAGAGTGTGTATCGTTACGCTGATTCTGATGACGTTTGTCTTTGCGGTTTCTGCACAGACTAATCGAAGCGATCGCAGATCAGTCAAAGACGACAGGAACACGGCACCAACTCTCGAGGGCCCGACCGGGCTTTTTACCGTTTATGACGGAGAAACTTTGAGAAAGGGTGAGTTCACCTTCAGCGGAGCTTACAGCAACCGCGATCGTGATCCGGGCAACGTGGATATTGTGGAGATCCCGTTGGCTTTTCAGTACGGCATCACGAATCGACTCGAGGTCTTCCTGAATACGGAAGCCTATCGGGCAATCAAGGTCAACAATCCTTTCAATCTTTCCGGTTTTTACCTTCCCAACTCACGGGTCTTCATGGGTGGCGTGGTAACAAGCGCACCAGCCATCGTCTTGGCTCCGTCAGGACCTGGCGCTGGCCCGTTTGAAGGGCTTGCGATCTTTCGGCCGACCGGGACCGCACCGTTCGTAGGCTTCCCGTATTCGGGTGGCAGTGCTGGTAACTTCGGTTACGCGTTCCCGGCAGGCACGCTGTTTGGATTCGGCGGCGGCAGCCCGCTGCTAGGACCTCCGGTTTCAGGTAATAACGGCGCCGATGCTTTCCCGGGTGTCGGATCGGTTTTCGGGGGCATCCTCCCGGGTATCGTTCTGCAGACGGCCTGTACGACAACACCGTGCCCGCCTAATGCGACGGTTCCGACGATCTTTACGCTCGCTCCGTCGTACCTGCCGGATGCTCCGTTCCTCAACCGTGCATATGGTGAGTCGGCGTTCAACTTCCTCCACGGCGGTGTGAAGTGGCGCTTTACCGGTATTCACAATCCGATCGGCGCCGGCTTGATCCTTTCGTACAAATGGTACGTTGATCATGCCGATAGCTTCAGCGGATGGAATCAGCTGCAGCGTGGGGCTGGCCCGGGCGGAAATCGCGGAGACATCGATCTGACGTTCTTCGCGGGTGCTCGACTGGCTACATGGGCACACCTTTCGGGTAACATCGGTTACACCTACACGAGTCCGGTCAAGGGTGAGTTCTTTAATGGAGACTTCACGCTTCTTGATCGCGGCGACGAGTTGAATGCGGCCATCGGGCTCGACTTCCCGGTCAACAAGTACTTCCAGCCGATCTTCGAGATCCGTTCGAAGAAGTACGTTGGCGGTCGCACCCCGAACGCTTTCGAGAATGATCCGATCGACGGTATCGCCGGCTTCCGTATCTTCCCGAAACGTTGGTTTGGCTTCGGCTTTGCTTACAGATGGCACACCAACGAGCAGGACGCTGAGAGCTTCGACGAAGATGGTCCGCACAATACGTCCATCTTTGTTCCGTGTGCTCCGAACCAGACGGGCTGCGTGCCGCAAACGATCACGACGACTTGGACTGGAATTCCTCCGGGCTTCCTCCCGTCGGAGAATCCGCACGGATACATCGTCCAGGCTTGGTTCGGTCGTCGCAACAAGCGTGCTGAAGAGCTCATTAACCAGTTCGCGAACGTGAACAGCGTTACGCTCAGCGACACCACGATCAGCGGTTCGTGTCCTCCGGGACAGGTTCCGGTCGAGGGTGCAGTTTGTGACGACAGCCGCACGATCACAGTTACGACTTCGGCGAGCGATCCCGAAAACGACGTTCTGACCTACAACTACACCGTCTCCGGCGGACGTATCGTAGGAACCGGTGCGAATGTTACATGGGATACGACCGGTCTGGCACCGGGCACATACACGATCACCGTCGGCGTCGACGATGGCTGCGGACTTTGCGGCCAGACCAAGACCGAGACGATCACGATCGCCGAGTGCAACTGCCGTATCGCTTGCTCGTGCCCGACCATTACGGTCAGCGGCCCGGCTGGTGTAACGAATCGCGGTGAGCTGATGAACTTCACGGCGAACGTCGCTGGCGGATCGCAGCAGAGCGTGACCTATAACTGGTCAGTCTCGGCCGGTTCGATCGAGTCCGGACAGGGTACGCCGAGCATCTCGGTACGTGCACCGTCTGATGGCACGACGAACGTTACCGCTACGGTTGATGTCGGTGGTCTGGATCCGGCGTGCAACTGCCCGTCCTCGGCTTCTGAGACTGCACCTGTTGCTCAGCCTGAAGGTCCGATCCTTGTTGACGAATTTGGCAGACTGTCGAACGACGATATCAGATCGCGTCTCGATACGTTCTTCGCCGAGTTGGCCAACAACCCGACCAACCAGGGCTACATCATCAACTACGGAACGGATCGTGAGATCGCGGCACGCGAACGCCTGATCACGAACCACATCGCATTCCGTAACTTCGACCGCAGCCGCATCACCCTCGTAAGAGGCGGTGCGTCGCCTGACGGTGAACCGAGAACGAAGCTCTATCGCATACCGCCTGGAGCAGAGAACCCGGCACCGTAACAACGGTCACAAGCTTTACATCCAAGTTTGATGTGAACATCAGAAACGGACGAGAGTCGAAAAGATTCTCGTCCGTTTTCCTCTGCGGCGTCGCGGTTTGCGAGAACACCATTCGTCAATCCTTGAGGCTGTTCTCTCGCAAAGCCGCTAAGCCGCAAAGTACCTCGAATGTTTCCTCTGACGCCCTTTTGTTGTAGAATAAGCCCGTCGTGTTCTCTCTGTAACCAATCCCCGACAACCGTTGTCTCGTAAAGGCGTTTGAGTGCAAACATCTTTGCTAATTTCGTCATCCAAAAACCGGTCGTTCCGCCATTGCGGGCAACCGATCCGAGCTAAAGTAATATGAAAATCAAGGCCACCGGAATTTTTCGTCTGTTTACCGTTGCTGTCCTTCTCGCGGTCGGTGCATCGGTATTGCCCGTTAGTGCCCTCGCCGATGGCAATGTCTTCACCGATCCGGGTAAATTCAGCGTGTGGGAAGTAGTTGGCCCTAACGGCGGCGATGTGCGAGTTGTCGCTATCGATCCCCGGGACAAGGATCGCCTCTACATCAGCACGATGGATGGCCAGATCCATACATCGGCGGATGGCGGTAAAAGTTGGAAGCTGCTGGCAACGCTCGAACAGCCGCAGCTAATACTCGATCAGTTGTTTGTCGATTCCCGCGATTCGAAGGTCCTTTACACCTCGGGCCACCGTGGCAAGATGGCGGGTGGCTTCTTTAAGAGCACCGATGGCGGGATCAAATGGAAAGAAGCCAAAGATCCATGCCATGACGCAGGCGTAGGACAATCCGGACATGCTGTATGTCGGTACGACCAACGGTGTCTGGATGTCGAAGAATTCGGGTGACGATTGGGAAAAGATCGAGTCGTCGACCATGCCCGTCAACGTCAATTCGATGGCGATCGATCCGCGCCGCAACAGCACAATCTACGCCGGCACCTGGTGGCGACCTTACAAATCGACCGACAGCGGAAAGAGTTGGCGGCTGATAAAGAACGGGATGATCGACGATTCGGATGTCTTTGCCGTCACGATCGACCCAAGGAACGCAGAGCACATTATCGCCTCCGCATGCAGCGGTATCTACGAGTCGTTCAATGGCGGTGACAAGTGGGCGAAGATCCAGGGCATACCCGCACAGTCCCGGCGTACTCGCGATATCGTCCAGCACCCGTCGATCCCGGGAACCGTCTATGCGGCGACGACAGAAGGATTCTGGATGACCACCAACGGTGGTAAGTCGTGGTCGCTTACGACGCAGCGAAATCTAGAGATCAACTCGATCGCTGTGCATCCCGATGAACCGAACCGCGTTTTTATCGCCACCAACAATTTCGGCGTTATGGTGTCGCACGATGGCGGGAAGAACTTTACGACCACCAACGAGAATTTCACGAGCCGGTTTACGTATTCGGTCCTACCCGATATCTCACAACCGCAGCGGCTATACGCGACAACGCACAATACCGCATCGAGCGGCGGATTCTTCTTTACGAGCATGGACGGCGGAAAGACCTGGAGCCAGGCGAAAGGACTCGACATAAATCGAGTGTCGGCCTTTTCAGTTCTTCAAGACCGTGTAGATCCGAACCGAATGTTTCTCGGAACCAACGTTGGTATCTTCCGCTCGCTGGATCGGGGAATGTCGTGGACGCTCATGACTCCGCCGAAGCCAAAGCCCGTCCGACGGGCGGCGAAGGGAAAGGCAACGAAATCAAAAGCGAAAGTTGTTGCGAAACCCAAGCCGGAAACTCCTGCGACGCCCGAGCAAGCGGGCCCGCAGACGGTTGCAGCATTCACTGAGAAAGTGAAGGTGCTGGCATTCACCGAGGACGATAAGAACGGGATGCTGGCGGGCACGGATAACGGGTTGTACCGGACTTACGATATCGACAAGGGCTGGGAGAAATTGCCGTTTGGCGAAGGGCTCGATCAGAACGTATTCGTTATCCACTCGTCACCGCTCGTTCCCGGGACGATCTGGGTCGGAACTGCGACCTCTGGCGTTATCGTCTCTAAGGATGACGGCAAGACGTGGACGAAGATCGAAGGGCTCCCCGAGGGAGTTCCGATCAGCTCGATCACGTCAGATCCGAAGCGACCGAACTACCTCTATGTCGGTACGATCCAGGCGATCTACTACAGCCGTGACGGCGGGCGCTCGTGGAACCGGAGCCGCAGCGGATTGCCGTTAGGGAATTTTGTCAGCATTCTCATCGATCCTAATAACACCGACCAGATCTTTGCGGCCAGTTCGCTCGATGTCGATGGCGGCGTCTTTTACTCGGACGATGCGGGCCTGAAGTGGCGACGCGTCGATTCCAAGGAGATGAACGTGCCAAGCCGCAGGGTATGGACGATGGCGTTCGATCCGAGCGACTCGAATACGATATTTGCCGGATCCCATTCGTCAGGCGTGTACCGGATCGAGAGAACTCGCGAGACCTCGGCAACTACAAAAGCGGACAAGCCGGCGCTGGCTGACGGTAATTAACGAACGGGTTATTTGATAAGAGTGGCGGCCGACTGTGGCCGCCGCTTTTTGTTTTCAATTTGGAAGTTGCGGATGCCCGCCTCTATAATTTGAGCAGCACGGAGCAACAAACTGTGATACAGGAAACCGGCTGTCGGCCCACGACAAGCAAAGCGCAACTGCGATTGGAGAGCATCGACTTTTCGCAGGTCCCGGGACAGTCAAAGCTCTTCCTTCAATATCAGGACGATCCACTCACCCTAAAGAAGTATTATCCCGCCGCCGTATCTTCGCACACAGACATCGCCGACCACGTCCCCGAGGTCCTGGCGTCGTATACAACTGACCGCAACGCACTCGCCGACATACTGGCCGATCAGAACCGGCGCTTCGGAGCATCTGGTGCGACGCTCGAGAGCATCGAGCTTCTCCGTGACAAAGACTGCGTGACGGTCGTGACGGGTCAGCAGGCGGGACTCTTTACCGGGCCGCTTTATACCGTCTACAAAGCACTGTCCGCGGTCCGGATGGCGGCCTGTCTTAGAAACCGCGGTATCAAGGCTGTGCCCGTTTTCTGGGCGGCGACGGAAGATCACGATTTTGCCGAGATCGCCAGCGCGACGATCTCTTCTGCGGGACGCGAGTTTAAGTTCCGGATCGATGACCCGGCCGGGATGGGAAGATCAGTTGGTGAGCTCGCCGTCGGCCGGTCGTTCGATGCAGAGCTTGCGGGGTTGGCGGAATCCGAAGTCAGCAAGGAGATCCTTGGCGATATAACCGCCTCATGGGCGCCAGATCGATCGATCGGCGAGGCCTTTTGCTCGCACATCCAGCGGCTGTTCAAGAATTACGGACTTGTTGTCGTCGATCCGCTGGATTCACGGATCAAGTCGCTGGTCGCACCCGTGTATGCGCGTGCGATCGAGAAGGCAGACGAGATATCCGAGGCTCTTCT
>CAMLKY010000120.1 GCA_946480545.1 uncultured Acidobacteriota bacterium | reverse complement strand
GAACTGCCGCGAGGCGATGCAGTTTTACCAGGAATGTCTCGGCGGCGGCGAGCTAACGGTGCAGGAGATTGGCGACTCGCCGATCGCGGATGCTCTGCCCAAGCAGATCAGGAGCTACATCCTGCACTCGACCCTTGCGAACGACGGCCTAGTCTTACACGGTTCGGACATAGCACCCACGACGGGGCTGGTGAGAGGAAACTCAGTCGCACTGTCGCTTGAATGTGAAACCGAAGTCGAGATCCGCAGGTGCTTCAAACAACTGTCCAGCGACTGCAAGGGCAGACAGCCGCTGGAAGAAACGTTCTGGGGCGCGCTGTTCGGAAGCCTGACCGACAGATATGGAAATCATTGGCTGCTGAATTACTCAAAGAACCGGCTTTGAGAGAAGACATTTTAAATACAGGAGAACTCAAATGAAATCGACAAACATAATCTATTGGATCACAACCGCCATTATCTTCTTGTTCGAGGGCGTTCTCGTCGCCCTTACCTGGAATACCGAGCTTGCCGTCGAGGGGATACGCCATCTCGGGTATCCACCGTATTTCGGCCCGATGCTCGCCGCGTTCAAAGTCTCTGGAGCCGTCGTGCTCATCACACCCGTCTTCAGGGGTCGAGTAAAAGAGTGGGCGTATGCAGGATTCGGTTTCGTCTTCGCTTCGGCCCTGATCTCGCATGCAGCGGTTGACGGGTTCGGTGGACAGACCGTATTCCCTCTCGTCGTCCTCGGAATCCTTGCGGCATCGTACATCACGTATCACAAGCGGCAGACCAGCGCACCGACCGGCGAAAGCCTGGAACAGCTTCACTTCGAACACGCGGCCTAACTCGAGCGCATACAGAGCCGGGGATACTCCCCGGCTCGAGTTCCGAAAAATACCTGTCACCGCCATTGACGCTCCATGTATACTTGGCCCTATGAAATACCCGATAGGTGCCGTCCTTTTCCTTCTCCTTTCCTCACTCGCGATCTCAGGACAATCGATGTTCGACAAGATCAACGATTTCGACGGCGACGGCCGAGCCGATTATGCGGTCACTCGTGACGAAGGCGGCCTGAAGGTTTGGCATATCTGGCGTTCGACGGCCGGGTACCTCGTCATGCAATGGGGCATAGCCAGCGACGTTGTGACGGCAGGCGATTACGATGGCGACAACCGCACCGACATCGCGGTGACGCGTGTTGGATTTACGGGTATGACAAACCAGCAATGGAGGATAACGACCTACTACGTGGCGTCTACCGACGGCACGTTTCGTACGGTCGAGCTCCTGACCTTCAACGCAGTTGGAGCGTCAGGGGTCATGAACGAAGATTATGACGGGGACGGTAAAACCGATGTGGGTTTCTTTCAGTGGCACGCCATCGGTTCAATAACCTTCCGACGTAGCTCGGACGGCACCAATGGCGGCACGTCCATGAATTGGTTCCAGGTAAAAGTCGGCGATCTGGTAGGCAACGGGGCGGCCGAGGTCGTTTCCACCAACGGCAACACCGGCGAGACGACCGTTAAGAATGTCGCACAAGGCGGCGAGCAAACCTTCAGATGGGGTGTGGCTGGAGATCGATTTGTCGCGGCAGATTTTGACGGTGATAACAAAGGCGACATTTCGATTTACCGAGGCAATGGCGAGTGGTGGTCAATGCGTAGCTCCGACAGCGTGGTCAACGTCGTCCGGTGGGGAGTCAGTGGCGATATCCCCGTCCCGGCCGACTACGACGGCGACGGCAAGACGGATCACGCCATTTACCGCCCCGGATCTCCCAGCGTGTACTGGGTCCTCGGCAGCACGGCCGGAGCTTCCGCGTTCGGGTTCGGTCTCTCGACGGATACGGCAGTCATGTATTGATTTTGGATTTTGGATTTTGGATTTTGGATTTTGGATTTTGGATTGGGCGGGGATCACGCAATCGTTTGTGAAGCAGTATGGCGGATACTTTCAGCCAACCCGTTCCGGAACTTCCGGTCGCGAGCGTCGAACGTGCCCAGGAGTACTACCGTGACAAACTCGGCTTTGAGATCGGATGGCGTCACGGTGATGCGATCGGCGCGGTGTCACGTGAAGACGCGGTGATCTTCTTTCGAAAACATGACGCTCCTTTCGAGCCGGCGGTCCATTGGGTTTTTGCTAAAGATATCGATGCTGCCTATGCCGAGCTCACTGCCTCGGGAGTCAACATCGCCGAGCCGCTCGAAACAAAACCGTGGGGACTTCGGCAATTCACGGTGAAGGATATCGACGGCAACGTGTTTTATTTTTTTGTTGACTAGAAGCGCGTGCAGACACCTTCTCCGGAGAGAGAACGTCTGGGATCGACCAGCTGTTCACCGGTCGTTCGATGATAAGGAACTTGCGGACGGACTATTCGATCCCTAACGCTTTCTTGATCTCCTTGATGTCCTTTTTCATCTCTTCCTGCTCATCGTGACTGAACTGGTTCTGATCTTCGATCACCGTTATCAGCAAACGTGCGACGATCAATGGGACGATGATCAGCGGAACGATGTGCATCAAAGCGATCGCGACGATCTTGCCGCCAACCGTCACCGGATAGAGATCACCATAACCGATAGTCAACCCGGTCACGCAGGCCCACCACATGGATTCGAACAGCGGCTTTGTCTCGAAGTAGGAAAACAGGACTCCCGACAGGGCAAGAGTCGCGAGGTAGTAGCAGATTATCTCGGTGAAAGAGTCGGTCGCCCGTGCGACGACTTTCTGTACGTTTGTCATCGACGGATGATAAATTACGCCGGTTCGAAAATGCAAAAACCTGTCTCGCAAGAAGTTCGCACCGTACACGTCACAATGAAGTGCGGCGATTCCTACCCGCCGCTCGCTCCAACCTATTTCTAAAACTTTAGGAGGATGTATGCCGACCAAACCGGGATTTTACTCTCTCGCGGATTTTCGAAAGTTGTCCGGCTCGTTTCGCAAGCCGGTCGTGATCCATTTCAGCAAAACGCAGCTCGACAATCTTCGCACCAGTGCCTCGACCAAATCTGGAAAGCCGCCGGCAAAGAGCCTGACTCTTACGGTCACCGGGGTTGATGGTATCGAAGGAGGTTTTGTGACCATCGCATGTCCCGAGCCGCCAACAAAGCTCGGAAGCGGCGAGCTACGCTGCGGAAAGGCACCGGGCATACCCACGGGCCCGACCCCGGATCCGCCGGATCTTCAGTTCTGCTTTCTCCGGTTCCACGGCAATGGTCGTGTAACCTGCCAGGGCCGGTGCCGAAGAGGAAACTGCACCCTGATCCGCTGGCGCCCTGTTCCAGGCTCCAATATCGAGTTCTACACGTGCTCGTGTTGAAGGCAGTTTAGTTGGTCGCTTCAGGAGCCACGTCGTTTACGGCGTGGCTTAGTATTGTCGTGGCATTGTTCCCCTGATCTCACATTGCTGTCTCAAAACTTATTGCCTCCGCACTGTAAAAGCGGATATATTTTTGGTTACACAAAATCAGGGGAGGGCGGCATGCACGACAGAGCCTCACGCGTTGCTGTTTATTTAGCAACTCTTATCTTCACAGGGATCTCTCTCACGATATTCCCTGCCTCAGCATCCTCACAGAGCCCGGAATTCAATATCGTTAAGCCAAGCACTACGGGCATTCCAGGTGAGGAGGTCCGCGTGATGAAATTCGACCCATCGGGAAATCTCTGGGTCGCCGCGCGATGGCCTTTCTGGGGCGAATCCGGACTCGCGATGCTTTCGGCAGACCAGCTTCAGTACGATCCGCTCTCCGGAGGCGGCTTCGACACCGGAGCATGGCGCGTCTGGTCGAGCGTTCACCATCCTCAGATCCCAACGCCATACACATTCGATCTTGAATTCGGCGCCGATGGCACCGTTTGGGTAGCCAACGAAGGCGGTCTCTTGAGGTTTCGCCCGAACGCTACGACGAATGAAGAGATGTGGAAGGTGTATTCGAATGTGAACACACCGATGTTGTTCCCGGACGTGCGATCGATCCAGCTCGACGGCGCCGGAAATGTATGGGTAGTTAATTCGAATATCAAAGATTACAACTACGGCGAGCTGTGGCGGTTCAATCCGACAACCGAGCACTGGACTCATTTCCCGATCCAGGCCGGCGGCGGCGGACCGGTATACAAGCCGTATTCGGTCAACATCGCCGCGAATGGCGACGTGCTCGTCGCGCTTCGGACGTTCGGCGGTCTCGCTCGTTACAACGGAACGTCATGGACGATCGTCCCGCCCGGGCCGGCGATCGACTTCCCTTTCGAAGATACGCAGGGCAACATCTGGGGACATAGTTCTGGTGATGGCGTCTGGAAATGGAATGGCTCGTCGTGGTCGCACTGGCCGGTACTGAGCGGAACCTCCGACATGTCGACGATCGGCATGGACCGGACCGGAGTTGTGCATGTCGTGACATGGGGCGGGGACATCTACAAGATGATCAACAACGCGCCGGTGTTCACGGGTGTCAACGCCGGCCCGATCGTGGGTGCGTTCATCGGACGGCCGAACGGTGAGGTCTGGATCAACAACAACGGCGGTAACGGTCACGTCGGAACCGTCAGGCATTACACCGAGAACCTGCAGTTGCTCGAGAGACTCAACGGCATGAATACGGGTTTGGGCGACTATTTCATCAACCGCATCCGGAGCGACAGCTTCGGCAACATGTGGTTCATGTCCGGCGAGAACGGATTGAGCCGCATGCTCGGGAGCGACGGTTCGCCAACTCAACCGACAAAATGGCGTAACTGGGGAAATCACAATTTCATGTCGCAGCCGTATCCTTGGGCCGGCAACGAACCGATGTACTCGGTCTTTGAAGAGGGGAACGGGATATTCTGGCTCGGCGGCAACGGCGTCGGCCGATGGGATTCGAATACTGGACAGATCACGAACTTCTGGAACTGGCAAAACTCCGCGATCGACGCCGCCGGCGTGCACGACATCGTCAAACGCGGCGACACGATGTGGATCGGGATGGGCGGCACCGGCGTAATGCGGTTGAGTGGAAACACATGGACACGTGTGCTGCTGAGCGATCCGTGGGCCTACGTTCATAACGATGTCCGAGCGATGGCCGTCGATACCGCCAACAATCTATGGGTAGGGTCGAGCTTCGGGCTGAGAAAGTTTGCATCCGGCGACGATACGAACTTCACTCTTTATCATCACGAAAATTCCGGACTTCCGGACGGTACCATCAACGATGTTCTTGCCGACCCGTCGGGCGGCATTTGGGTCGCAACGGGTGCGGGCCTCGGACGATTCGATGGCACCAACTGGACAACTTATAACCAGGCGAATAGCGGAATGCCGGGCACGACGGTCGCGGACGTAGCCCGCCGCGCGAGCGATGGGTTGATCGCGATCGCGAGCAACCAGGGTGGGACTGCTCCTTATACAGGGGGTGTCAGCACGTTCGACGGGCAGACGTGGCGACACTACACGCCACAGAACTCGCCCCTGACGCACTGGCAGGTCGAAGCGGTCGAATTCGATCGTGAAGGACACGTGTGGGCGAGTGCGATCAGCCAGGGCGTCGTCGAGATTCTTCTCGAGGGTGGGCGGCGCGATGCTCCTTTCGATTTTGATGGCGATGGTAAGACAGACCTTTCGATCTTCCGTCCGAACGGCGCAGAGTGGTGGATCAATCGCAGCTCCAACGGCTCAACCTTCGCCGCCCAGTTCGGTGCGTCCACAGACCGGATCACGCCCGCGGATTTCACCGGCGACGGCAAGGCCGATATAGCATTCTTCCGCCCATCGTCAGGCGAGTGGTACATCCTCCGCTCCGAAGATTCGTCGTTCTTCGCATTCCCGTTCGGATCCAATGGTGACATTCCTGCTCCGGCGGATTTCGACTCGGATGGAAAAGCCGATGCGGCCGTCTTCAGACCTTCAAACTCGACATGGTTCGTGCGCCGCTCAGGCGATGGCGGCACATCGATCGAAACGTTCGGCTCCGCTGGGGATGTTCCGGTGGCAGCCGATTACGATGGGGACGGAAAAGCGGATATGGCGATCTATCGACCCGCGTCGGGTCAGTGGTGGATCAATCGGTCGTCATCGTCGGTGATCGCGTTCACGTTCGGCGAGTCGACCGACAAAGCCGTTCAGGGCGATTACACCGGCGATGGAAAATCCGACGTCGCGTTCTGGAGACCTTCGACGGGACAATGGTTCATTCTGCGGAGCGAGGATTTCAGCTTCTATGCAGTTCCATTCGGAACAGCCGGCGACATTCCATCGCCGGGAGATTACGACGGAGACGGCAAGTTCGACACCGCTGTGTTCAGACCGTCCGCAGCCACATGGTTCGTCGATCGGTCGACATCCGGAGTGTTGATCCAAGGCTTCGGATCGGCGGGTGATCGTCCGGTCCCGAATGCGTATGTTCCGTAACTCGCCGTCAGGAACGTCGCCGACGGCGTTGTGAGTATGCACGAACCCGACGAAGGGGCCGGATCACGGTCGTTTTCGTTGTGGTCGTGGGGAGCTTTCGCGTTCGGCATGTGGACGGGTAGTGTGGTTCAATACTGGACGACGTTCC
>CAMLKY010000119.1 GCA_946480545.1 uncultured Acidobacteriota bacterium | reverse complement strand
CGCATCCGCGGTCAGAAATACAGCATCTTCGGTACATGAGAAGCTGTAAGCGACTCCCTTCGTATCGGCGAGCGGCTGGATCGTCTCGGATACGGTTCTCACGATCGACATCAGATCGACAAGTTCGGTTTCGATCCGCATCTTGCCCGAGATAATTCGCGAAACGTCGAGCAGGTCCTCGATGAGGCTGCTCTGCAGACGAGTATTCCGTTCGATGACCTCAAGTGCTCGATCAGCGTTGTCCTGGTCGAGCACGCCGGCTTTCAGCATCCTGACCCAGCCAAGCATCGCATTGAGCGGCGTTCGTAACTCGTGCGACAGCACCGAAAGAAACTCGTCCTTCGCACGGTTGGCGGCTTCCGCCGCCTCGCGGGCGCCCGCCTGGACCTCGATCAAACGTACATTTTCGATCGCGACCGCGGCGAGGTTGGCTGCCATCTCGAGCGCCACGGCATGTTCACGCTGAAAGGCGTTGTCCTCGTAGGCCTGAACTTCGAGCGTACCGAGGACACTGTCCTTGATCATCATCGGAACGATGAGTGACGAGCGCGGATCGCGTCCGTTTTCGCGAATCACGACGTGAGGGCGCTTCCTCATGTCTTCCCAATAATTGTTTGTGATCACAGTCCGCTTTTCGAAAACGGCACGCGAGTTTGCTCCCCCGCCGCGACGCATCAGCGGCATTGGCGGAAGCTCGGAAATATCGACTTCGGCGCCATCACCCCAAACATAGGCCGCGTGCCGTAGGTTGGTCTCGGCTTCGTAGAACGATACGAAAAAGCCGGAGCACGGCATCGACGCACGGATAAAATCTCGAACGGCGCGGTAGATCGAGGTGAGGTCCCGAGCCCGTCCAAGCGTGGCGGCAAGCGGGACGATGCGGCCAAGCAGAAGCTGGTACTCTTCGGCGGCGCGGCGCTCGGCCTTTACCACCGCCTGCTCGGCAAGCTTGCGTTCGTGGATGTCGACAACCGATCCGATATAGCCAAGGTAGTTTCCGGAAGCATCAAAGCGCGGCTGTGCCGAGTTTATCGCCCAGTGATACTCGCCGTCTGCATTCGCGAACCGGTACTCGTGAGTGAACGGCAGATGTTTATCGTTTGCTTCGACGAACCGGCGTTCGGCGATGACACGGTCGTCGGGATGGACGGCGTTGAACCATCCGAAGCCGAGTCCGGTCTCAGAGGTCTGACCCGAGAACTCGTACCACGACTGGCTGAGGAATGTGCAGAAACCTGTGGCGTCCGTCACCCAGATCATGACCGGGGCGTTATCGGCCATCATCCGGAATCGGGCTTCCGATTCGCGGATCTTCTCTTCCGCAAGCCTCCGCTCGGTTACGTTCTGATGGGAGACGACCGCACCGCCGCCGGTCCGGCTAAGCGGTGACACCGTCAATTGGAACCATCGTTCCGCAGTAGCCGAGTGACACGGATACTCCATCGAGAAGTAGCTCGTCTCACCCTCTAACACCATCTTGACCCCTTTGTAGATCGAACCCGCCTCGGTCGCATTTTGACCTTTGGCATCGCGGCAGACCTCGAGATAGTTCGTTCCGACGCCGACGCCGTTCATTGTCCAGTCGGCACCGTTATCGACGGCGAACTGCCGCCATGCATCGTTCACCGCAGTGATCTCGCCGGCATTGTCGAGCACGGCAATATGGGCTGTGATCGAATCGATGACATCCTGGTTGAACTGTGAACTCTCCCGGAGACTCTGCTCTGCGCGGACGCGGCTGGTGATGTCATTGAAGACAACCGCGATCCGGTTCTCGGCGGAATCATCGGGTCGGAAAGCGTACGCGTCGAACCAGCGATTCAATGACTCTTGCTTGTTCACAAATCGCGAAGGCTCGCCGGTTTTTGCCACCTGCCCGTAGATCTCGATCCAAAAGTCCTCAATGCCGGGAACAACTTCTCGGATCCGCTTTCCGCTCACATTCTGTACGCCTGCCTGTCGCTCGAATGCGGAATTCACCTCGATGAACCGGTAGTCGACCGGCTTGTCGTCATCATCGAAAATGAGCTCTATGATGCAGTATCCCTCGTCCATCGACTCGAACAAGGTGCGATACTTGGCCTCAGACTGACGGAGCGCTTCTTCGGCTTTTTTCCGGGCCGTAATGTCCTGAATGACCGACAGTGCGAAGGGTTCCCCGCCGATCTCGATCTTTTCGGCCGAAAGCAGCCCGATGATCTCAGTACCTTCCCGAGTGCGGAAGCTGTACTCGAGATTGCGTACGTGCCCGCCATCGCGGACGGCCTCCATCTCCTCCGCCCGGTCTGTCGAATTGGTCCAGAGCCCGAGGTCGAGCGATGTCTTCCCGATCGCTTCGTCGCGGGAATAGCCCGTGACTTCACAGAACGTCTCATTTACTTCGACGAGGCGCCCGTCGTGCAACGATGAAAGCGTAAAGACGAGCGGTCCCGAGCTAAATGCTTTTGCGAAACGTTCCTGGCTCTCGCGCAGCGCCTGATCTATTCGGGCCTTTTCGACGGCTCCCCAAGTCCGCTCGGCGATCGTTTCGAGCAGCGAAACATCCTGCTTGTCCCACTCGCGAGGCTGGTTGTCGCTCACCCAAAGCGAGGCTACCCAGACCCCGTTTCGAAGAAGCGGTACCGTGACATAAGATCGCTCACCATTCGGTTCGTACGACCGCTCATAATGCTCGGCTGTCCGCGGATCGACCTTTGAATCGCTGTTAACGACGGTTCTGCCGTCCTGCATCTCAGCAGTCGTGATCGGGCTGTAGTGAGAGATCGGATGAGCGCCCGCTACCGATTCGACGCCCTCGGCACAGTAATCCCGGAATACCGTCTCGCGATCGGCACCGAGGTCGATCTCGTTGAACAAGGCCCTCTTTAAATTGAAGCGTTTGCCCACGGCCCGGGAAACCGAGTACATCAGCTCGGCCGGATCGGTAACCGTTCGGATGAGATCGCCGATCTCCGCCTGCAGCGCGAGGCGCTGCTCGGCACGTTTTCGCTCGGAGACGTCGGTGAACACGACGACGAGACCGGTGATCTGCTCGTTCTCACGCAGGGGTGAGGAGCTGTATAGGACATCGAAAAACGTTCCGTCACGTCGAATGAAAACATCCTCGTGGTCGATGACCGGCTCACCGTTGCGGATGACTCGAAGCACCGCGCACTCTGCCGCTGGAAACGGGCTGCCGTCCCGGTGAATATTATGTGTGAGCTCGTGGATGTCTTTTCCGCGAAGCTCTTCGAACGTCCACCCGAAAAGTTTTTCGGCGGCCGGATTCATCGAGGTCAGCCCGCCGCGGGCATCGACCGTGTACAGGCCTTCGCCCATGTTCCGCATCACGGCCTCGTCAAAATCCATGCGTTGGCGCAAGGCTTCCTCGGCCTGTTTTTGATCCGTAACATCGATCGCCATGCCGCCGATCAGGGCCAGCTTGCCGTCGGTCCCGACGATCGGGAACTTGCTTACGATCGAGTGATGAAGGACGCCGTCTTCCTCGACAAGCGATTCGGTGATCTGGATCCCTACCCCGCTGTCGATCGCTCGCTGGTCGTGCTTACGGAATTGGGCCGCGGTTTCTAATGGAAAGATCTCTTCGTCAGTCTTTCCATACAGCTTGTCTCCCGACGCACCGAATGCTTTCTCGGCCGCCTCGTTGGCGTAGACGTATCGCCCCTCGGCATCCTTGATCCAGGCGAGGCCCGGAAGATGTTGCATGAAACGCGAAAACCGGCGCTCACTCTCGCGGAGGGCCTTTTCAGATTCTTTACGTGCGGTGATGTCGATACCGACACCGTAGAGCCGCACGGGCTCGTCCTTTTGCGAGTAGACGGCCTCGCCCCGGCCTTCCATCCAGCGGATGGTGCCGTCGGAATGATGGAAACGGAACTCGATCGCGTACGAACGATGTTCGGCCACCGCGGCACGTATCTCGTCCCAGCACGATTCTCTGTCGTCCTCGTGGATGAGTTGGAAGAAGTGTTCTTCGGTCCCGCCAAAGCCACCCTTCTCGAGTCCGAATATTTCCTCGAGCTCTTCGCTCCATGCGACCGTATCGGTCGCCAGGTCCAGCTCCCACACGCCCATGCGGCTGCTCTGCATCGCCAGTGTGAGCATCGCCTGGTTGTGGTAGATGGTCTCTTCGGTCCGTTTACGCTCGGTGATATCCCTGATGATCTTCGAAGCGCCAATGACATTGCCGTCCGCGTTGCGGATCGGTGAGACGGTTAGCGATACGATGATGTCCGACCCATCCTTGCGGCGTCGCACGGTCTCGAAATGCTCGACGTTCTCTTCGCGACGGATCTTTCGAAGGATCTCATTTGCCTCGGAAAAGCGGTCGGGCGGATGGATCAATGTGATGGGCTTGCCGCTGACCTCCTCTGCCTCATAGCCGAGCATCTTTGTCGCGCCGACGTTCCAGCTGGTGATATTCCCACTCAGATCCTGGCTGATGATGGCGTCCTCAGAAGACACGACGATCGCGGCAAGACGAGCCGTGGCGTCATCGGCGATACGGCTCTGCGTCACGTCCCGCTGGGTTCCCCATGCACGAAGGAATTTTCCGTTTTCGACTATGCCGACAAGATTGTTGAGAAAATAGCGGTCATTGCCCGCGGCGTCTTTCTCGTGCGACTCGGCATCTGAAAGGGTGTATCCCCCCTCGATGAAAGACCTGATGTAGTCAACATTTTTTGGATCGTCTTCGACAAGAAGATCTCCAAGCCGTGCTCCGGCAATGTCACTGGCGGATGAATAGCCGTATTGACGCGCCATAGCGTCATTGCACTCGGCAAGGTATCCAAACTTGAAGGCGAGCCGGACCTGTTCGTCGACCGGGATATCGGTTGGTATAGGCTCTTCGAGCTCGAATCGCCAGATGCCCTCAGTGCTGTGAGCGATAAACGCCCGATATCGCTCTTCGCTACGCTCGACCGCCTCCTGAGCCTCCTTCTCCTCGGAGATATCGACCACAAGCACAAATATTCCCCGGACCTCATCTGCGAGGATATCCGGCGTGTAACTGGCGCGAATGAAACGGGTTCCGCCGAGGCGGTACGGGATCTCTATTTCGAAGATCTCGGTTCTTCCGCCAAGGGCGACATCGATATGAGGTTTGAGGTTATCGAACGCTTCGTGACCAAGGACATCGGACAGGTGCTTTCCGACAATATCCTCGGCCTTCACACCGAACCAATCCGTATAGGCGTGGTTCACGAACTGATATCGATAGTCCCGATCGATATACGAGATCAGTCCGGGCATCGCGTCGGTGACCGCGCGGATACGGCTTTCCGATTCACGCCGCCGTGCTTCATTCTCGATCAACGCCGAGTACGTATCCTCGCTGCCAAGCTCGGTGGCGATCAGCTCCGAGAATATCTGCATCGATCGGACCGTATTCTCCGTGAGTCTGGCGGGACGCGAATCGACCGCGCAGAGCGTTCCAAAAAACTCGCCGTTCTTCAGGATTATCGGAACCGCTATGTAGCTTTCGATCCCATACGCCTTTGGGGTCGGGTGATCACAATAGGTCGTATCTGCGCTGGCCTGCTCGATCACGACGGGTTTCCTATGGTCCCGGATCTCACTGCAAAGTGTGGTCGCGACTTCGAGCTCGCCTCCGGGCGGCAGTCCGAAGTTCATCTCGTCCAAAACGGCGCAGGCTATCCATCGCCGCTGGGTGACCCGGGCAACAACCACGTAGCGCATCCCTGTGAGTTCGGAAACGGCCTTAAGGATTGCCGGAACCGCAGCTATCCGTTCTATCGACTGGACGCTCGTCGGCTGATTTTCGTCTTCGACCGGTGGAGTCGGTTTTTTCCTGGACAAAGTATGTTTCTGTGTCTTCGGGCCCTGGTCTCTGTCTAAGGTTTCAGTATGAGAAGATGTCTTAATTCTTAAGGAATCGAAAGAAAAGGTCAAGAAAATACTGATCTCCAGTTGCTTCCATCCGAGCGGCCAAAAGGGTTGACAACAACAGACTCAGATATTATATTTACACCAGGCTCAAATCATACTTTATAAGAGAGCATTGCAATAAATAAGTAACTGGAGAAAAAGGATGAGCAAAATCATAGGCATTGACTTAGGAACGACCAACTCAGTTGTGGCCGTTATGGAAGGCGGCGAGCCGGTGGTGATAACCAACTCGGAAGGCGGAAGAACGACGCCGTCGGTCGTTGCCTTTAGCAAGGACGGGAATCGTCTCGTCGGACAGGTCGCAAAGCGCCAGGCGGTAACTAACCCCGAGAACACGCTTTATTCGATCAAGCGCTTCATGGGCCGCAAGTTCGACGAGGTCAAAGAAGAGATCAAGCAGGTGACTTTCAAGGTCGAGAAGGCCTCAAAAGGTGATGTGAGAATTGATGCGGAAGGTAAACAGTACAGCCCGCCAGAGATCTCGGCGATGGTGCTTCAAAAGCTGAAGCAGTCGGCCGAAGACTATCTCGGGGCAAAGGTCGACAAGGCAGTCATCACCGTGCCGGCCTACTTTAACGACGCCCAGCGTCAGGCGACAAAGGACGCGGGCAGGATCGCGGGACTCGAGGTGATGC
>CAMLKY010000118.1 GCA_946480545.1 uncultured Acidobacteriota bacterium | reverse complement strand
GAACAGCGGGCCGCCCTGGCTCTCGAGGTTGCCGTAGGGGGAGGGCAGCGAGCCGTTCTCGGCGTAGCCGAGGCCGAAGACGCCGGGGTCGAATCAAGCAAGGTCCAGGCGAAAGTCGCTGAACGGCTTCTCTTTAAGCATTGGAATGAATGGCGCGACCGTAAGCGAACACACGTCTTCGTCGTCTCAAGCGACGGCGGCATCGCGACCGACTTTACGCCCGGCGACTTCGACGCACCGCCGTATGGTGCATCATCCGGTGTCGACTACGCGTTTTCACCGGACTCGCGAGAGATAGCATTCCTGAAGAACCCCGACAAGGTCGAAGCGACATCGACAAACAGCGATATCGTCGTCGCGTCGCTGTTCGATAAATCGCAGAAGAACATCACGGCCTCGAATAAGGGTTACGATGCCGCGCCGATGTACACGCCCGACGGGAAGTACATCCTTTATCGATCGCAGGAGACCGCGACGTTCGAAGCCGACCGCTGGCGAATAATGCGATACAACCGCCAGACCGGCGAGACGGTTGAGCTGACGCGCGGATTCGATCAGCAGGTCGATGAAATGGTCGTCACCGATGACGGTAGGACGATCTATTTTGCGGCTGGGACGCGTGGGCGGTCGCCGATCTATAGCGTTCCGGTCGAGCCGGATTTTCGACTGCGCATCGCGACCCACGTCAAACCCGTCCTTACCGGTCATGCCGCCAACAGTCTGAATATCTCTGCTGACGGCCGCACGATCGTATTTGCATCGAGCACGATCGCTTCCCCGACGGAGATCATGCGTGTGAACTCGGATGGGAGTGGAGTAGCCCCCCTGACGACGCTCAACGATGCTGCGTACCGGGCATACGGCCTGCAGAAAGCAGAGGAGATCGATTGGCGCGGAGCCTTGAACACGCCGAATCACGGGTTCATCGTGAAACCCGCCAATTTCGATCCTTCGCGAAAGTACCCGCTCATCGTTCTGATCCACGGCGGACCGCAGGGGGCATGGAATGACAACTGGGGCTATCGATGGAATCCGCAGATCTTCGCGAATGCGGGGTACGTGGTATTTATGCCGAACCCGCGCGGCTCTACAACCTATGGCCAGAAGTTCATCAACGACATCTCGGGCGACTGGGGCGGCAAGGTGTTTATCGATCTCAAGAACGGCGTCGCCGAAGTGATCAAGCGTCCGTACATCGATCGCACGCGCATCGGAGCGGCGGGAGCGAGCTACGGCGGGTATATGGTCGACTGGATACTCGGCCACAATAACGATCCGCGATTCAAGTTCAAGGCGCTCGTTTCACACGCCGGAGTTTACAACCTCGAATCAATGGCCACGGCGACCGAAGAGATCTGGTTCGTCAATTGGGAATTCAAGGGGATGCCCTGGCAGAATCCCACCATGTACCAGCGTTGGTCGCCGCATAAGTTTGCAAATAACTTTGCAACGCCGACTTTGGTCACTGCGGGAGAGCTCGATTTTCGCGTCCCTGTCGATCAAAGTCTGCAGCTCTTCACGACACTTCAGCTAAAAGGTGTTCCGTCAAAGCTCATCATTTTTCCGGATGAGGGCCACTGGATCCTGAAACCGCAAAATTCTGAATTCTGGTATAAGAATGTCCTCGATTGGTTCAGCAAGCATCTAAAATAGGCTATGAGATTGAACCCGATCGTTGCGATATTCTGCTTCGCACTACTTCTGACTCTTGCCAGTTCCGCCTCTGCCCAAACAGCGAGGCGGAACTTTACACGTCCGCAGACCTTTGACGCCCAGCACTATTCACTTCGCGTTTCGTTCGATCGAGAGGCGAAGAAGGTCCTCGGCGAAACTGCCGTAACACTGAAGCCTCTCAAACCAGGCTTCGCGTCAGCGGAATTCGATGCCGTGGGGATCACGTTTAACTCGGTGACACTACTACCGGCCGGTACGACGCTAAAGTACCGGGTTCAGAACGGCAAGATCGTAGTCACGCTTGATAAGCCATACTCTCCCTCGGATACGATCACGATCTCGTTCAAACATTCCTCGGTTCCGCGGAAAGGTGTGTACTTCATCCCGGAGGAAATCGAGAACGGCAAGCTGATCCATGGACCGCAGATTTGGACGCAGGGCGAGCCGGATGAGGCCCGTCACTGGTTTCCGTCGTTCGACTTCCCGAGTGACAAGGCGACGATCGAGCAATTCATCACGTCGAAAGCGGACGAGACGGTGATCGGTAACGGCGAGTTCGTGACGAAGACTACGAACCCCGACGGTACGGTGACCCATCATTTTCGAATGGACGATCCGACGCCGACCTACCTTGTCTCGTTTGTCATTGGACAGTACGTCCGTGTTTCGGATTCGTATCGCGACATCCCGCTCGGGTTTTTCGTTTACCCCGGCACCGAGTCGATAGGTCAGAAGGCATTTGGAAACACCAAGGACATGATGAAGGTGTTCGAGTCACTAACGGGAGTGGCTTATCCTTTTGCGAAATACGATCAGACGATCGTCGCAGGATTTACGTTCGGGGGGATGGAAAACATCACCGCGACGACGATGGCGGATACTGAGATCCTCGCGATCACAAATCCGCTCTTTGAAGCGGGCGTCGGCGATCTCGTATCGCATGAGCTGGCGCATTCCTGGTTCGGAAATCTTGTTACTTGCAAGAATTGGGCGGAGCTTTGGCTAAACGAGGGATTCGCGACGCTGATGGAAGCTGTGTTTCGTGAGAAGGCCTACGGGCGCGACAGCTATATGAATAAGATCCGTCGCGACGCGCAGTATTTCATAATCGACGACGCCGTCAACCGGAACCGCAATGCACTTTTCAATCAAAACGCCGATAAAGTCTCCGAGCTATTTGATCGACCGGCGACGACCTACAACAAAGGCGGCGCGGTGCTGCATATGCTCCGCGAAGAGATAGGTGATGCCGCGTTCTGGAAGGGTGTAAATATTTATCTCAACCGTCACAAGTTTGCGAATGTGGAAAGCACGGACCTGCGAGCGGCAATGGAAGAGGCTTCGGGACGCGATCTGAACTGGTTCTTCGAACAGTGGGTCTATATGGGCGGGCATCCAAAGCTGAATGTCACGCATTCCTGGAATGCGGCGACCAGGACGTTGCGGCTTACAGTCACACAAACCCAGAAGCCCGACAAGCTAACACCGGCGGCATTCCGTCTGCCGCTGGAAGTCGAGTTTATAACGGGCGATACGAAGACGATCGAGAAGATCAACGTGACCAAGCGACTCGAGACCTTTTCGATCAAGCTTCCGAATCAACCCGCTAAGATCGATGTCGATCCGGCTGACAAGGTCATAGTTAAGACAGTCAATATCACGCCATAAGCTGTGACGCCGCAAAGGATCGACCAGCTATCGTCCAAGCGCGAAAAGCTCCGTACCAAATGATACGGAGCTTTTCTCTTTGAGAAGACCGGATGTCTGCTTGAGTGTTGAGAAAGCAGAGCGCGAAGCACACACAAAATCGCGACTTTAGAGGTCAAACTTCTGCAGTAACTTCTTTGCCACACCTACGAGGTTAGCTGACGGGCTAGGAACGAAAGATTATCCCCGAGCCAAAGCTCTTCGCCCCTGTTTCGTATTGCACGACGAAACGTTTGGTTCCCCCGCGTCATTCAACAAAGAATGACTTCGGTGATCAACTTTTCAACGATTAGAGTTTAACACGCCATTTACCGATCCTTCAAGGAAAAACTCACTTCGGAACGGAATAAATCTGGTAGAGCATCAGATAGACGATAACGCCTGTGATCGAAACATATAGCCAGACGGGATAGACCAGCCGAGCGAGTCGCTTATGGTCGTCGAATCTTCCCTTCAGAGCCCTGTAAAGCGTCGCGATGACAAACGGAAAGACCAGTGCTGCAAGAACGGTATGTGATGTCAGGATCGTAAAGTAAACCGGTCGCGCGAGACCTTCTCCGGTAAAACGCGTCGGTCCCAATCCGAAATAGTATGTGCGAAGCGCGTGATGCGAGATGTACGAGACGAGAAAGAGAAGCGATATCGTACACGCCGTGAGCATGCAGAAACGGTGAGCGGGGACCCGATTTCTCAGAATGAAGAATAGCCCGCAAACTAAAAATGCGCCCGAGGACGCATTGAGCGCAGCATTCAGATGAGGAAAGATCTGCAGAAGCTCCATTAGCTATTTCCAGAGTCCGAGCATCATCAAGAGCACTATCCAGAGCGCCCCGAGGAAGTGCCAATACCAGCCGACAGACCGTGTCAGGTTGCGTCGATACTGATTCTCGATCTCAAAGCTAGTTTCGTTCCAGTTCCGCAACAGCACCACGCCGAGAGCGATCATCCCGCCGATAACGTGAAGAGCGTGAGCCGCGGTCAATATGTAAAAGAAACCGGCGTACGGATTTCCCGACATATACATTCCCTGTTTGACGAGAGCGAGCCATACGATGAGCTGGGAAGAGATGAAAGACGCCCCGAGAACCGTTGTCGCCAGGAAAAAGTTACGGCTGCGGTCGAACTGCTCGGCGAACAGCGCGTTTTTCCCGAGCTGGTATGTAACGCTGCTCGCAACTATCAGAGCCGTGCTTATCCAGACCTGGAACGGAAGCTCGAAGGGTCGCCATTCGGAAGCTCCGTTCGACGCGATAACTACGTAGGCTCCGATCATCCCTCCAAAAGTCATCAGGACGATGAGGAGCAGGAACCAGGTTACAAACTTCGCCTTGTCGGCGGTATTCTCCTGCGGTTCCTCGAGATCGTATTGCGACTGGTCGCCGCCGTCGTTCCCATTGCCGCCGCCACCGCCGCCTCCGTTCTTACCACCGCCGCCGGACGTGCCGCCCCTGAAAGTGCGAGATTTCGCGCGCCTTCCGGGGACCGGCTCTTTCTCTTCGATGATCGGCTCTGCGGTTCCTATTTTCATACAACTTATTAGATGCCCGGTTAGATTCGATCGATCACCAGTAGACCAAAGATAAGAGGCAGGTAAAGAACGGATACCATCAGGAGCCGTCTGGCACGCTCGGTCGTCTTAGCCCTCGCGGTCCGTATGCTTTCGATCAGGAACCAGATCCCGAGCAACGACGCGCCGATCAGATATGCGACGCCCGCGAATCCCAGGAAGAACGGAGCCAGGCTCACGGGAACCAGCATTATCGAGAAAAGCACTATCTGCCTCGCCGTGATCCGTCCCGAGGGCTCAACTACCGGGAGCATTCGAATGCCGGCCTTCGCATACTGCTCGCGATACATCCATGCGATCGCCAGGAAGTGCGGGAACTGCCATAGGAACAATAGGAGGAAAAGTACACCTGCGCCGGCCGTTATCTCATTGGCCGACGCGGTCCAACCCATCAGAGGTGGCATCGCTCCGGGTATCGCGCCGATCGCGGTCGAAGCCGACGTCCGTGTCTTCAAGGGGGTGTACAACAGCACGTATCCAACGATCACTATCAACCCGAGACCTGCGGTAAGTGGATTGACGAGAAAGAAAAGGTAGATCTCCGCGACCAGGCACTGTGCGAGTCCGAAAATGAGGGCTTCGCCCGGTGTCAGCCGTTGGGAAGGAATTGGCCGGTTTCTTGTACGCTCCATGAGCGCGTCCGTCGAGCGCTCGATGTACTGATTCAGGGTGGCAACCCCGAAGGCCAGGATCGCAATCCCAAGCATTGCGTTCACGAACAGCACAAAATCGAACGGTCCCGTGTTCCCGATGTAGAACCCGGCAGCCGAGGTCAGGACCAACATGAACGCGATGCGCGGTTTCGTCAGCTCGACGAACGCCGCGAGCCGCATGCGCCATCCGAGTATCCTGTTATTTCCAATTTCTGCGGCCGCTGTATCCACTGTGTCGGTCTAACTGGTGATCGTAAGGGTAAAGAATAGCTTGGGCCAAGGCAATTTCAAAGTCCTGGCTACTTCGGGGAGGCTTCTTTTCGGCTAAAGTCCTTCTAATTTGCTTCCGATGGAAAAGAGCATGACGGTACGCTATTATCTTGTTTTCTAATGTCAGCCGCAGAAGAGACAATACGGCGTGGTGAGGCCGCCAACACGTACACAAAGCCGATCGGCGATCGGGCCCTGGATTTTATCAGCTCGGTCCGGTTCGGCGTGACGCTCCTGTGTATTCTGGTCGTCCTGTCTATGGTCGGGATGCTGATAATTCAGCAGAATGTGCAGGGCTTCGATGCGTACTACGCGTCGCTAACGCCGGCCGAGAAGCTTGTGTACGGTTACCTTGGGTTCTTCGACATCTATTACGCATGGTACTTCAAGGTCCTGCTGCTGATCCTGTCGCTCAATATCATCCTCGCCTCGATCGACAGATTCCCGTCGGCGTGGGCGTACATCTCCAAACCCAAATTGACGGCGACGCGTTCATGGCTGCTCTCACAGCCGCAGAATGCTGAGATCGAGATGTCGGGCGGCGACGGGGCGGCTACCGCGCGCGAAGTAGCGAGCGTTTTCCGACGCCACGGGCTCAAGCCGCGTGTGACACAGTTTGAGGAGAGTGGCTACGGGGTTGCGGCCGACGGTGGGAAAGATTTTGGAAATATCATCAGGACCTCGCGTCCCGTGGTTTTCGGGGAGA
>CAMLKY010000117.1 GCA_946480545.1 uncultured Acidobacteriota bacterium | reverse complement strand
TGACCGAGTATCTCCATGAACGTACTCACACAAACCTCGCGACCCCGCATCAAGTTCAGAAGTCGGAGACGTGTTTTATCGCCTAGAGCGAGAAAGAGATCGGCAGTGCCCGCAAGCAGTGTTTCAGCTTCCATGCATCGAAGATATCATACAAACCCATTTGGGACGCATGCAATATTCGCTCTGCCATATATTTGTCGATTTATATGCGGTTTGGCATATATGTACCTTCAGCGAGATGAGTGTATTTCTGGGTCTCAGGAGTTACCTTGCCGAGCTCTTCTTTCGGGTTGTTGCAATCCGGAGCGAGGTGGTTCCTAGGAAGATCATCCAACGGATCGATGCCTATTCATGCTAGTCCAGCGAGTTCATTCTATCGGAGTCACATTCCCGGTAGTCTTCACCTGGTCTCAACACATCTTCGGCCGGGCATCCAGTGAAGAGGGCAAACGACCCAAGTCGGGGTGCCCCCATCCTGTTAGAGACGCGGCCCGGCTATCGCTGTTGGAAGGAACGTTTGCGCGGCACACATACGTCAGCACGCATATGTCGCCGCTGTCTCAAGCGAGTCAGGTGTCTGTCGCGCGGGCGTCCGCCGTGCGGGGTACAATCGTGTCCTACGAGGAACGACCGCCCCCAGTATTGAGCCATCATTACATATTCGCTCTCACGAATATATCCTCGACCAAATCAAAAGGCCGCCCCGTCGGGCGGCCTTCATTCTGTTACATACTGTCCTTGCTCCGGCTAGACGTCGTTCCGTTCGCCTTTGGACTTGCTCATGCCCGTAGCTGCCTGGGTCTGGGGTAAAGGGACACCCACTGCATCCGACTTCACAAGCGGCTCTTCGTCATGGTTCTCCTCCGGAGTATCCGAGACGATCATCTTACCCGTCTGCTTTCGGAATACAAGACCACCCAGATCGGTGTCGAAATCGATCGTGACGAAATCACCTGTCTCAACCTGCTGCGTCGCCACAAGATTCGAAAGAGGGTAAACCAGGAACCTTTCTATCGATCGCTTCAAGTGCCGCGCACCATATTTCAGGTCGATGCCCTCGCCCAAGAGAAACTCCTTCGCCTCGTCGGTACATTCAAAGATGAACTTCGTTCCTGCCGATTCGGTGATGCGATCCTGGACCGACGCAAGTTCGATATTCAGGATCTGTCGCAGGTGATGTTCTTTCAGACTTCTAAACACGACCACCTTGTCGATCCGATTCATGAACTCGGGCGAAAACTTTCGCTTCGCCGCTTCAAGCGCCGTCCGATAGATCTTTGTATCGATCTCAGTGTCTTCCTGCGGCTTGCCCGACTTGCTCGGCGCAAAACCGATCCCGCCCGATATCATTTCCGACATCTCACGGGCTCCGAGATTCGAAGTCATGATCACAACCGTCTTCGAGAAATCCACGCGGCGGTTATCGCCCAGCGTCAGCGTCGCCTTGTCCAGGATTCCCAGCAGTAATTGCCAGAGCGAATCGGACGCTTTCTCGATCTCGTCGAACAACACAAAGGTGAGCTTTGTGTCATCGGTATGGGACTTGTCAAGATTCTCTTGCGTCAACATCGGCGAGGTCTCGCGATGGCCGAGATATCCCGGAGGCGAGCCGATGAGCTTCGCGATCTCATGTGAGTGCTGAAACTCCGCACAATCGATCTTCACCACAGCGTGGGGCTCTCCGAACAAGACCTCGGCTGCTGCCTCAACAACGCGGGTCTTTCCCGAACCGGTTGGTCCAAGAAAAAGCATCGTGCCGATCGGCCTCGACGGATTGTTCATTCCGGCGAGATATATCTGGAACAGACCGCTAACGCGCCGAACAGCGCGTTCCTGACCGACGATCAGTCCCGAAAGCTTATCTTCAAATTCTTTCGCTCTGGGACTCTTTCGTTCAGGATCGAGCAGTATGCCCTTGTCCGTCGACTCCTTCCTCTTGGCAGTTTCGTTTTTCATTTCTCTCTCCATGATCTAGGTCATCCTTCGCACATGAAGGACATATTCCCAAGACGCAAATTTAAGACCAGATATGCCTATACCTCCGCGGGCAATCCGTCCAAGTAGTGATGATTTCAAAATATTAAGCGTTGGCTGGACGTCTATTGGGTAAAGGTTTTGGATTGTCCAGGTGTTAGGTGAACCGGCCCGAGCCGACCGATCTGCCGATATTTATCGCACAAAAAATTGAATAGTTCAAGGAAAAAATGAACGTACGAAAAGGGGCGCAACTCAGTCGAATACATACTTTTTCGTTGAGCCCGCCCCGTGCAGATCACCGGCCAGGTAGTAACGCGGACGCGAGTCTGCGGCCGTCGCCGACAACAACGAAAGCGCATATTGTTCAGCACGCTGCTCGCGAGGAACATTCATCAGATCTAGTATCGTAGGAAATATGTTGAAGTGCGAAGCCTTGAAATCGACATCAGCGGAGCGTACCCGTGAGTCATCGGAAATGATCATGAGCGGCACGATCGCCTCTGGTCTGGATGTCGAGCAGTGCGATGCCACTTCTCCGTTTTCGCGCAGTGTTTGGCCATGGTCGGAAGTATAAATGAAGATGGCGTTCTGAGGCTGGCCTTCGCGCAAAAGCTCCGAAAAGAAGAGGTCAGAGTTATACCCGATGGCCGCTTCGTATTCGGCTACGAGCTCCGCTTGGTCCGTTGTCGAATACATCGTGTTCCATTCTTCCGTCGTCGACTTGCCACCCGGATACCGTGCCGAATATGGCTTGTGCACACCGTTCTTGTTAACCCACACAAAATTTCCCGCCGACCGAGCTACGATGGCCCGGATACGGCGCGCAACCTCACGATCGATATCGTATTCATGCTCGACCTCTGGACGAAGTTGATCGACGGTAATGTGTTCACCGAAATCTGATCTATCGCTGATCTTTCCGTTCCAGATGTTCGAGACCTGACCGTCTATGTAGTACGTCTTGTAATTCATCGCACGCGCGTACTGAAAGATGGTCGGCATTTGCCACAGTTTGAAGTCGTAATCCGGAAGCTCGGTTAGACCGGTGAGAAGCAGATTGTTAGCTCCCGCACTGCATGTGGAGCCCGATGAGGCGATGCCCCAGTTTGTTACCAGTCCTTGTTGGTTCAACCGCTCGAGCACTTTCGTCGTGGACTTTGGATAGCCGTTGACGCTGAGATAGTCGCCGCGAAGCGATTCGTCAATTATCAGGACGATGTTGTTAGCGGGTGAGGAATCAGAGCGAAAATTCAATGGCGGCCGGGGCGTCGCGTAGTGGACGCTGCGTCTTGGGCCGTTGATGGTGCCAAGGTACCAGACGACTGGAAACGAAATCGCGGTGCGTGCTCCGGCCATCGTCGACGGCGTGTAAAAAACGTTACGCGTGAAATAGGATGTGAACCCGAAGAAAGGGATGGTGCCGAGGATCATCGCCACCACGAGCGTAGTCTTTAGCCTGGGTTCGCTACGAATGAAGAGACAAAACGCGAGAAGCGAGATCGGCACGAACGCGAGCGGATTGAGATACATTCGAACCGCATCCACGACAAACTTCGAATCACCCACGAATAATCCGACGGCCGCGTTGTGAAAATCCGAGAATCGCGCGAAGGCATAGTAATGGCTGTACTCGACGACTGTGATGAATGCGAATACCAGGAAGAGAACTATCTTCCAGGGCCACGACGCAGCGAATGTAATAAGTAAGAAGCAGAAGGTCAGCGCGACAGCCACGGCGGATAGCACAAGCGAAGCGATGAGGCGCAAGTAGCTTCCGTTCTCGAGATGATTAGAGATCACGATGCCCTCGAGCTTCGGCGGTAAACAAACAAGCTCGAAAATGCAGAGGCAAAAGCAGAAGCCTGCGGCGAGAAGAAGCGTGCGAGAGGAAATAGTTTCTCGAATACGCTTCACGCGAACTTTGCCTCAGTCGTAATATTCCAGTCCGAGATGAGTTATCAGATCTTCGCCAAGCAGATGTCGCAGCGTGTTCTTCAGCTTCATCAATTGAATGAAGATGTCATGTTCCGGATACAATCCGGGCGCGGTCTGTGGCGACTTAAAGTAGAACGACAACCACTCCTGAATTCCTTTCATCCCGGCGCGCTGTGCGAGATCGAGAAAGAGCACCAGATCGAGGCACAACGGCGCGGCCAGTATCGAGTCACGACAGAGAAAGTCGATCTTGATCTGCATCGGATAGCCGAGCCATCCAAAAATATCGATATTGTCCCAACCTTCTTTGTTGTCGCCCCGGGGCGGGTAGTAGTTGATGCGGACGACGTGTGAGAAGCCTTCGTAGAGTTCGGGATAGACCTCGGGCTGCAGTATATGCTCGAGGACCGAGAGCTTCGATTCTTCCTTTGTCTTGAAGTTTTCAGGATCGTCCAGAACCTCGCCGTCCCGGTTACCGAGAATGTTCGTCGAATACCAGCCCTGCAATCCGAGCATTCGCGATTTCAAACCGGGAGCGAGGATCGTTTTCATCAGGGTTTGTCCCGTTTTGAAATCCTTCCCGCAGATGGGCACGCGCATCTTGTCGGCCAGTGCGGTCAGGGCGGGGATGTCGACGCTTAGATTCGGAGCACCGTTCGCAAACGGCACGCCGGATCGCAGAGCAGCGTAGGCGTAGATCATCGACGGGGCGATCGTGGGATCGTTATCGTAGAGTCCTTTCTCGAAAGCCTCGAGCGAGCGATGGACATCCGACTCTTCGAGGAAGATCTCGGTCGATGCCGCCCAAAGCATAACCAACCGATCGCAACCATTGTCCGCTTTGAACCGCGCGATCTCTTCGATGAGCTGTTCCGCCAGCTCCATCTTTGTCTTGCCGGTCTTCACATTCTCACCGTGAAGCCGCTTGACGTAATTCTGTTCAAAGACGGCAGGCATCGGCTTCAGCGAGGCAAGCTGTTCGGATACCTGATTCAGAAGGTCCTTTTCGAGGACGCCCGCCTTCATTGCGGCGTCGAATGCATTGTCTTCGAAGATGTCCCAAGCCCCGAAGACGAGGTCGTCGAGCGAGGTAAGCGGAACAAAATCCTTTATCTTTGGAATGTTCTTGTCGGTTCGCTTCCCAAGCCGGATGGTTCCCATCTGGGTCAACGATCCGACAGGCTGAGCCAGCCCGCGCTTTATCGCTTCTACACCGGCTACAAATGTGGTGCTCACCGCACCGAGACCAACGAGCAGGACGCCGAGCTTCCCTTCCGCAGGCGCAATACTCACACCCTTTTCAGGCATCAATTCCTCCGTGAGAAAGTATAGAAAAATGATAGCTTTACGAGATTCGTTAAGCAACTAGTTTGTCCACGCGTCTCACATCAACCGCAGTGTATTTTTGGCCCGAGTTAAGAGACTGTGTGAAATATCCGGGCCTACATCGTTCCCCTTGCCGTAAGAGCCGCCCGGCATAACTCACAATTTCCAGGAGGGCCATCATGAAAAACTTGGCGTTTGCCATCTTGTCTGTATTTCTGTGCATTCTTTTCTTATCTGACGACGCCGGGGCGGCGACATTCACCGTAACGCGCAGCGATGACAGATCGGCGGCATGTACTGCCGGCGACTGCTCGCTGCGAGAAGCCGTCATGGCCGCGAACGCATCACCGGCCGATGACTTCATCGAATTTAGTTCAGCAGTCGCTTCGATCGTCCTCACCGAAGAGATCGAGATCGCAAATAACGGTTCGCTGACCATCACCGGCCGGGGTGCGGCGAATCTTGAGATCGATGGTGGAGGCGGTGCGAATGGGATCTTTTTTATTAATCAGGCCATAGTCACCATCACCGACGTAAAACTGACCGGCGGGTTCGGTGGAAAATTCTTTACCGGCGGCGGAGCTTTGTTCGTCAATGGCGGTTCGCTTTCTCTCGACCGAGTGAATTTCACCGGTAATAACACATTCGGGTCGGGCGGCGCGATCTACTACTTTGGCGGAACAGGCCACCGTATTCGAAACTCGACATTCTCCGTAAACACGTCGACGAACTGCGGGGCCTTTTACAACGATGGCGGGTCCGTGTTCGTTGTGAACTCGACGTTCCATGCCAACTCGGCAAGCTCGGTTGGCGGAGCATTCTGCATCGACGGCACTACGCGGGTCAGGAATATAACAGTGACGGGAAACTCGGCAGAGCTTGGCGGAGGAATCCAGTTCGGCCTTGGTGAATTCAGTTTCGGGAACAGCATCATCGCCGGCAACATAGTCACGAAGGACTATCCCGAAATGCTCATCGACGCGAGCAATGTTGTATTCGCCGGGAATAACTTGGTCGGTGATTCACCGGGTGATGCAGAGAATACAAATGTGCCGATCGATTATCCGCCGTCGGACATGCTTGACACCCCTCCAATGCTCGGACCGCTACAGGATAATGGCGGACCGACTCCGACACGAGCGCCTCTCGCCGGCAGTCCGGTCATAAACGCCGGTAACAACAACCGGGCATTCGACCCTTTTGACAACACACCGCTTGCTACGGACCAGCGGGGATTCACACGTATCGTCGGCGGGACGGTAGACATTGGGGCCGTCGAGTCAGGCGCTGGTCCGGCCATTGCAGATTCGAGCCCGTTCGATTTCGATGGTGATGGTAAGACGGATGTATCGATCTTCCGTCCAGCTAC
>CAMLKY010000116.1 GCA_946480545.1 uncultured Acidobacteriota bacterium | reverse complement strand
CGACGTGAAGTCCGGAAACTATCCAAGCGAAGCCGAGAGCTACGGGCTTCCAAAAGACGTAAAACTGGTCGAACCAAAGTCGGCAAAATCTTCCCGTTGATCTTATGGAGATCATCAACCGGCGGCAGCGAATGGCCTCGATAGCGCGCAAGCTGCGGCGCGAGAACAAGACCGTCGCATTCGTTCCGACGATGGGAGCGCTGCACGAAGGTCACCTGGCCCTCGTGAAGGAAGCGCGTCACTCATCGGATATCGTCATCGTCTCGATATTCGTAAACCCCGAACAGTTCAACGACAAGAGCGATCTCGAACGTTACCCGCGCGACATCACGGGTGATGCGGCTCTGCTCGCGGGTTACGAGGTCGATTACATCTTCGCCCCGGAGGAACACGAGATCTATCCCGAAGGCTTTTCGACGTATGTTTACGTCGAGGGCATTTCTGAAGGGCTCGAAGGAGCATCGCGGCCGGGGCACTTTCGCGGTGTTGCGACGGTGGTGGCGATCCTATTCAATGCGATCCGCCCGGACTTTGCATATTTCGGCCAGAAGGATGCCCAGCAGGTCGCCGTCATAAGGCGGATGACGACGGATCTCGGGTTCGAGACCGAGATCGTTGTTGTCCCGACAGTGCGCGAGGAATCCGGGCTCGCACTCTCCTCGCGGAACCGGATCCTGTCGAAGGAAGAACGCGAGAAAGCATCCGTGATTTTCACCGGGCTTCGCGAAGCAAAGGTTGCATACAAACAGGGAGAGCGAAGTGCGGCCCGGCTGATCCAGATCGTTGAAGAACGGATCGGGACCGAACCACTGGCTACGGTCGATTATGTTTCGGTCGTCGACGGTCGAACCCTCGAGCCCGTGGAAAAGGTCGGAGACGGCGAGACTCTCATCGCCGTTGCCGTGCGGTTTGGAGAAGTCCGCCTGATCGATAACGTGGTGCTTAACAGGGGACAGTAATTATGCGGCCGGCCGCATCTAAATTGTCGAGACGCAGGTGAAGTGTGTCTCGTATTTATATGAAGACGCTAAAAGGTTTATTGGCAGTATTTGGGTTAACGGCTGCGCTGGCCGTCGCGGCCGCCGCGCAAACCCCTTTGACGGGGCTGGATGGCTCGCGTGTCGATGTTCAGGGACAACGCGGAAAGGTGGTAATCCTTGCGATGGGTGCGAGCTGGCTTCCGCTTTCGAACAAACAGGCCGAATACACGAATGTTTTGGCTAAACGTTATGCGGGAAAGAATGTAGCGTTGTATTTTATCGCTACCGATTCGACCAACGCGAAGTCGAAAAACTACGCCACCGATGCCGATATCGAGAAGTTTGTGGCGGGCAGCAAGCTCGCGGTTCCCGTGCTACGAGATTCCGATGGTGTTGCGACGCTAAAGAAATTCGGGGTCGACCAGTTACCCTCGTTCGTGATACTCGACAAGCAGGGTAACGTCATCGGCTCCGGCCACGGCGGGATCGATCCGAAGTTCGATATCACGGTTCCTATCTCGAAACAGGTGGATCAGCTACTGTAGTAAATAACGAAAAGTAAAAAGAACAGAGGCCGTTCCAAAAAGGACGGCCTCTTTTCTTTTTGGAGAGTCCGGGCCGCCCCGCGTGGCCTTTTTCAGTCAGTAGCGGACGACTAAAAGCCTGGCTTTGGACAGCCTCTTCTACCTACTATTCACTCGCCTCACCATCTCATACACCAAACTGATCGGAAGACCGACCACGTTCCAGTAGTCGCCTTCGATTCCCTCGATGAATAGAGCAGCCTGAGCCTGGACTGCATACGCGCCGGCCTTGTCGAGAGGATCGCCTTTTTCGACGAGGAACTGGATCTCTTCATCGGTGAGCTCGGCGAACTTTACACGCGTGCTCTGGAGACCGATATCGACAGTACCGTTGCGTGCGATGGCGACGCCGGTCAGAACCTCATGCCAGTTTCCCGAGAGCAGCCTCAACATCCGTCGAGCGTCGGCTTCGTCGACGGGTTTACCAATGATGGTGTCATCGATCACCACCGTCGTGTCGGCGGCAAGAATCAACTCACCTGGATAGCCCTCGGCAACCGCGTTGGCCTTCTCACCCGCCAGCCGTCGTACGTAATCGGCCGGCGACTCGCCGGCTCGCTCGCTCTCATCGATGTCGGGCACGGCCTTCGAGAACTGCCAGCCGACGGAATTCATGATCTCGGCACGTCGCGGACTTCCCGACGCGAGGATGAGTTTAGGTAATTGGACCATTCAAATCGCGTTGTTTAGCAAATCTAAGTTCTGTCGTTTAAGATAATAACCATGCTCGATCTGTTTCGCACGCTGCCCGGATTGATGCGGGATATCGACGGTGCCGAGGCGGTTAGAGCGGCAGTCGTTTTTGCCGCGTGGAGGCGGGTTGCGGGCGAGAACCTGGCTGAGCACGCGGTGCCGGTGCGACTCGATTCCGCGAAGCTGATCGTAGCGGTGTCGAGCGTCACGTGGCAACGTCATCTAAAAGATCTCGCCGGGCAGATGCTTTTCAAGTTGAATGCGACTCTCGGAGCTCCGCTTGTTAGCTATCTCGAATTTGAGATCGATGAGGCCGCGGTAGCGGAGGTTCGAAAGCAGCTACGCCCGGTGGACGACACCGATCTCCGGCGCGAGGCCGAGCGGATGATCTCACCCGAGTTGATGAATGCCGCGGAAAAGATCGAGGATACCGAGCTGCGCCGGCAGTTCCTGCTCGCCGCGGGAAACTGTCTTGTCAGGCGCAAGCGTGCGCGATCCGGCCCGGGTGCTTAGCCGTCGAGGGTAAACAGTGCAGAACTCTTTTCCGCTTTCGTGTAGCCGCGAAGAAAGACGGCCTGAAGGCCGCACTCCGAACTTATGGATGTAAAGAAGGTTGCCACACTGGCTCATCTGGAGATCACCGATGATGAGGTGGCCATGTACACACCGCAAATGGCGGAGATCGTGAAGTACGTCGAACAGCTCAACGAGCTGGAGACCGACAACGTAGAGCCGATGCTCGGCGGATTGACCGATGAAGGCGAAGCGACCGCGACTATGCGCGACGATGTCGTGCGGGACTCACTGAGTCAGCAGGAGGCGTTGTCGGAAGCACCTTCGGCGGTGGCCGGACATTTTCAGGTTCCGAAGGTTCTTGGTTAGGCAGCGACAAGTGATTTTGATGGCTCTGGATCGCGGCTCGAAAGTATTTGCGATTGCCCGCATTGCGATGCTATTCGCGGGCCTGAGCCTCGGCACCTCATGCAGCATCCCGAGCCTCGAGGCTCCCGAGTGCGATCAGGCGCGTGACTTCGTTCGCGAATTCTATTCGTTCCATTTTGCGAACAACATGGAGCCGACTCCCGAAAACGTTAAGGCACGTGATCGATTTTTGACCCGCGAGTATGCGACAAGTCTGCTGCTCGATGCCGAGACTTTGCCGGCGACCAAGAAGGATTTCTTTACGCTTGCCGAGGACTACCCGAAAGCGTTCCGTGCCGGTGCATGCACCGTCGTCGATCCGGGCAGGAAAGTGCGGTTCGAGGTCCTGATGTTCTGGAAGGACGATGTGCGCAGTGAGCAACGAGCGGTGTTCACGACGATGGAAAAGGTAGACGACAGTTGGCGGGTCGACGCAGTCTCGCCCGAAGACAAATGACCGATACAAACCTTCGAGCTGCAATCACAAAAGCGCTCGACAATGCCGAACGATTGAATCCGGAGCTGAACTCGTTTCTCTCTATCGAGCGTGCGCACGCGGATGCCCGGCTGGGGGCAGTCGAGGCCGGGGGCGATGAGTTACGTCTTCGCGGCCTCGCGATCGCCGTCAAGGACAACATCTGCACTAAGGGGCTCCAAACGACGTGCGGCTCCAGGATCCTTCACAACTACCGCGCCCATTACGACGCGACGGCGATCAAACGTCTCAATGACGCGGGCGCGATCGTCATCGGCAAGACGAACATGGATGAGTTCGCGATGGGATCTTCCAACGAAAGCTCGGCATTCGGTCCCGCAAAGAATCCGTGGGATACAACACGCGTCCCCGGTGGGAGTTCGGGCGGGTCGGCAGTGGCCGTAGCGTCAGGCGTCGTTCGGGCGGCTTTAGGTTCGGAGACCGGTGGCTCGGTCCGGCAGCCCGCGTCGCTTTGCGGGATCGTCGGACTGAAGCCGACCTACGGGCGAATCTCACGATTCGGACTGGTTGCCTTTGCGTCGTCACTCGACAACATCGGTATATTCGGTCAGACGACACGCGATGCTGCGGCGGTGCTTGGAGTGATCGCCGGTCGCGATGCTAACGATTCCACCACTGCTGATGTCCCGGTCCCTGATTATGCCGCTGGCCTCGATGCAGAAGTTAAGGGCAAGGTCCTCGGCGTTCCGCGTGCATTGTTTGGTGAAGGGCTGGATGACGAGGTCCGGCATTCGGTGGAGCGTGCGATCGATCAATTCAGCGCGATGGGTGCCGAGATAAAAGATATCGATCTCCCGTACGCGAAGTATGGCATCGCCGTTTACTACATCATCGCTACGGCCGAGGCCTCGTCGAACCTCGCACGTTTCGACGGCGTACGCTACGGCTTTCGTGCCGAGGAGACAAGTGCGCTTCGGCAGATGTATTTCAAAACTCGCGAAGAAGGATTCGGCGCCGAGGTGAAGCGGCGCATCATGCTCGGCACATACGTTCTCTCCAGCGGTTACTACGACGCTTATTACTCAAAGGCGCAGAAGGTCCGCGCGCTCGTGAAGCTTGATTACCAGAAGGCGTTTGCGAATTGCGATGCGATACTGACGCCCACTTCGCCGTCCGTTGCATTCAAGATCGGTGAGAAGAGCGACGATCCGCTCGCGATGTATCTGAACGACGTATACACGGTCTCAGCCAATCTCGCGGGGGCACCGGCCATCAGTGTACCGTGCGGACTCTCGACGGGCGGGCTGCCGATCGGCGTGCAGCTCATCGGAAACTTCTGGTCGGAGAGTCTGCTCCTGAACCTCGCGCACCGGTACGAGACCGAACATCCGCTCGGGGCAAGACCGAAGATGTTTGCCGAATAAGGCTAATTGATGTGATCTGTCGATTCGTCGTAGCCGGGACTTAAGATGAGGAAATCCGTTCCAGCGACGAGATTCTGCCAGCGGCCCTGATCGGATACAAGAGCTTCCGCCTCGTGGGCCTCGAGCGCCGGTGAAAACAAGTAACCCTGTCCGTAACGGCACGAGAGCACACGCAACTGGTGGAACTGGTTTATACTTTCGATACCTTCGGCGACAACTTCGAGGTTGAGCGAATCGGCTAACGCGATCACCGCTCGGACGATCTCTCCGTTCTGTCTTCCTTCCTCCATCGACCGCACGAACACACGATCGACCTTGACCGTATCGATCGGAAGCTGCTGCAGGTAACCCAAACTCGAGTACCCGGTCCCGAAATCATCGATGCTGAACTGCACGCCCAGGTCCCTGATCTCGCTCAGCATCGCAATTGCATGCTCGCCGTTTTCCATGATCGCGGTTTCGGTGATCTCGAGCTTCAGGCTTCTGGGATTCATTCCGGTAGTTCTGAGCACGCCCTTGACCTGTTCCACCAGTGCCGGGTCCGAGAAATGTGTGCCTGAGATGTTCACGCTCACGAATCGCGGACCCGCGTCGCCGAACTGCTGCTGCCAGAGAGCGGTCTGCGAACAAGCCGTTTCAAGCACCATCAGCGTTAACGGAACGATCAAGCCCGTCGATTCGCATACCGGGATGAAATTATCGGGGACTATCCGCCCGAGCGTGGGATGGTTCCAACGCACGAGAGCCTCATAGCCGGCCAGGCGAAGGCTCTGCAGATCGACGATCGGCTGATAGTGAACCTCGAATTCCTTGCGTTCGATGGCGTACCTAAGATCGGTCTCGATCTGGAGAAGCGAGACGGCGCGCGTGTGCATCTTGTCGTCGAAGATCACGAACTCTTTCCCGTGGTCCTTCGCGTGATACATCGCGATGTCGGCGTCGCGAAGGAGCTCTTCGGGCTCGTCGTAGTTGAGATTTCCGAAGGTGATTCCGATGCTAACGCTGGTGAAGACCTGACGCGCGTCCAGAATGTACGGCTTCGAGATGGTCCTCGCCAGCGTTTCGGCAAACTCCACAGTCCCCCGTTCGTCCGCATCGTTCAGGAGGATAACGGCGAATTCATCGCCCCCGAATCGCCCGATAATACTGTTTCGTCTGGCGATCTTCGACAACCTCCCGGCGACCTGTTTTAGAAGCTGGTCTCCGACAGAGTGGCCCAGGCTATCGTTGATCTTTCGAAATCCATTCAGATCGAGAAACAGCACCGCATACGAGAATACGGGTGTTGTCTGCTTTTCTTCGATCAGCTCGCGAAGCGTGTCGACAAAGTAGTTTCGGTTAGGCAGGCCGGTCAGGGCGTCATGAAATGCGGCGTGCCTGAATCGTTCCCGACTCTTTTTCAGCTCGCGGCCGCTTTCCTCGAGCTTGGCGACGTAATGCTCTAATTCGCGAACATGGCTTTCGGCCTGCTCGGCACGCTCGCGCTCGGCTTGTTCCGCCTGGGCGGCGGTCTTCTTGATGTCGTTGATATATCTGCGGTAGGTGACGTAGACCGTTCCAAAAAAGACGCAGACCGCTGCAAAG
>CAMLKY010000115.1 GCA_946480545.1 uncultured Acidobacteriota bacterium | reverse complement strand
CCAGGAGGTCGGTGTCGGTCCCGGCGTGGAGCGAGTGGCGCAGCCGCGCGGCGAGGCTCATTCGCCGGCATCCAGCGGGAAGAAGGCGCCGCCGCTCCAGACGCCCGGCGGTTCGGCGGCCGGCATAACGGCGCAATTCGGCAAGTATATGGAAGCTCTGGAAACTTTCTGGATCCAGTACTTCGTCGCCTATGACAGCGCCGAGCAGCGATCGCTGTTCAGCTCGGTCCGTCGCGGAGTCGCGAGTTATGGAAAGCAGACGTCGTCGTTGCTCGACTCTGCGCGTGAAAGCCTGCTGGAATGGTGGAGGGTCGCACGCGGTGACGAAGGGCTCCGGCGGAGTATTTCGGCGTTCGGATGGGCGATCGCCTGCGGGGCCCTTGGCGTCGGAGCGTTACTCCTGTTTGTTTGGGCGTATCGAAGGATAGTAAAATCAAACCTTTGGCGCCGCCTTGCGGATAGACTCTTCCGGAGACAAAGGCCCAATATCATTGAGTTTTATGATCGGCTGCTGGCGGTTTTAGAAAGCAAAGGTTTCGTGCGTCAACCGCATCAAACACCACTTGAGTTCGCGTACGCCGCCGGAATGCCGCAGGCGGTTAAGATCACGGAAAAGTACAATCGAGTTCGCTTCGGGGAAAAGGGCTTATCCTCGCTGGAGACGGATGAACTCGATCGGTGGCTGAGCGAAATCGAGGAAGCCGAGAATCCTTAATAGAGCGTCGGCTGATCGATTTTCAGTGAATAGTTAGCAGTTGTAAGTGGATAGTCCTCCTGCAGCCGCATTATTGGATTAATGAAGAAAGTTGGATTTGTCAGCCTGGGCTGCCCGAAGAACCTCGTAGATTCCGAGGTGATGATGGGCACGCTTAAGCAGGCCGGTTACGAGATCACGAATAACGTCGATGACGCTGAGACGGTGGTCGTGAACACGTGCGGCTTTATCGAATCGGCGAAGCAGGAGTCGATCGATGCGATCCTCGATGCGACGCGGCTTAAAGAATTAGGCCTCACAAAACGCGTCGTCGTGGCCGGGTGCCTCGTCGAGCGCTATCGCGACGACTTAATGAAGGAGCTTCCCGATGTCGATGCGTTCATCGGCACCAACGAGGTCACCCGAATTGTAGAAGCCGCAGACGATAGCAAGAACTTTCGGGAGCTTCCGCTCCTTTCTATCGGTAATAAGACGTCGACATACCTTTACGATTTCGACACGCCGCGTTTTCGCGCAACTGAATCACACACGGCATTCATCAAGATCGCCGAAGGCTGCGATCGCCCGTGCGCATTTTGCTCGATCCCATCCATGCGAGGGTCGTTTCGGTCGAGACGCTTCGGATCGATAATTGAAGAAGCACGCTCACTTGCCAGGCAGGGGGTCAGGGAAGTAGTCCTGATCGCGCAGGATTCGTCACGATACGGCGAGGATCTCGGTGAGGTCGACGCGCTGGCGGCATTGATCCGGGCATTGGGCGAGATCGAAGAGCTCGAATGGGTTCGCGTGATGTACGCCTACCCGACGCATATCTCGGATGCTTTTCTGGCCGCCATCGCCGAGACACCAAAGGCCGTGAAGTATCTGGACATGCCGCTGCAGCACGCCTCGCGGAATGTTCTCAAGCTTATGAAACGCGGTGGCACTCGCGAGTCGCTTGAAAAGCTTATCCGGCGGGTACGCGAGAAGGTTCCCGGCATCGCGATCCGGACGACATTTATTACGGGGTTTCCCGGCGAGACCGATGCCGATTTCGACGAGTTGATGACTTTTGTTCAAAACTGCCGCTTCGATAACGTCGGTGTATTTACGTACTCGGACGAGGAAGGTACGCCGGCATTCGATCTCCCGAACAAGGTCGATCCGAAGATCGCGAAACAGCGCCGCAGCCGGCTGATGAAGCTGCAGGCGCGTATCAGCAAGGAGCTAAATCAGCGCAAGATCGGCAATACCTACCGGATACTTTTCGAGGGTATCTCGGCCGAATCCGATCTGCTGTTCCGTGGCCGTTTCGAAGGTCAGACACAGGAGATCGACGGGCATGTTCTGATCAATGATATTCCCGAGGACGTTGAGCCGATAGTTGGTCAGATATATGATGTTGAGATCACAGAGGCCTTCGACTACGATCTTGTCGGCCGCATCGTAGACCGCTCGCCGGTCGCTATTTAATTTTGGAGAGTAACAAAACATGAAGTTTAGTTTTTTCGTTATTTTGCTTCTCACTCTGTTCATCGCACCGGCGACGTTCGGACAGAAGTACATGCAGAAGTCTTACAAAGAATGGTCGAAAGAGGACGCCGGAAAGGTCCTAACCGATTCTCCCTGGGCGAGCTCGTACCAGTCGGAGGAAGGTCTCGTGGCTGCACAGCAGCAGCAGCAGGCACGCGACTCCGCCGATAACAACCGGGGTATCTACCGTGGTAATCAGGGACGCGTCGATCCGCCTGTTCCCATCTATATTCGCCTCCACTCGGCACTGCCTATTCGCCAGGCGACCATCCGGCTGCGGCAACTCGCTACCGATTATGACAAGCTCAATTCAGAAGAGCAGGCGAAGTTCGATGAGGCGACATCGAAATTTCTCGACTGTGCGATCTGCAAGGACTACTACGTCGTCACGCTTTCCAAGTTCAGCCACAGCTCGATGTCTGTGACGGAAGGGCTCTTCCAGTCGCTCAAGCTCGAGGACCTGAAAGGAAAAGTCTGGCTAGCGAACGACCGGAACGAAAAGCTCGAGCTTGCGGAATTCACCCCTCCCAAATCGGCAACCGACAATGCGGTCCTGTTCTTCAAGCGGACCAATGATAAGGGAGAAGCGTTTTTCGCGCCGACCGACAAAGAGATCAGACTGATGTTTGCGAACGAGTTTCGCGACAGCTCGTCCAATAGCTACGGTAAGCTGGTCCCGCGGACGAAAGAGTTTAAGGTCGCAAAGATGGTCGTCGACGGTCAATTACTGTTCTAATCCCAAGCCAGGAACACAGGTGGCATTGACGGAGATACTTGCTGACGGCGATTTCTCCGTCACGCTTCTTTGTCATCTCGTCACTTTTTCCTTCGGGCGTGCTATCGGTCACGTTATAAATGACCAACTGCACGCCTTTTAGCAGGGATCGCCGAAATTCACATGGAGGCCCGGATAATTCCGGGCTAAATATTTGTTGACATGAAAAGATCGAGAATTTTATTTGCGGCCGTGGCGCTCTGGACCACGGTGTTTCAACTCGGGGTTTATGCGCAGGTTGAGGACGTCAACGCACGTATCCGGAAGGAAGGGATGGAGAATTCCAGGATCATGCGGACGATGCATTACCTGACCGATGTGTACGGTCCGCGTCTGACCGGATCACCCGGTCATAAAGCCGCTGCGGAATGGGCTGCGAAAGAGATGACGTCATGGGGATTTGCGAATGCGGCGCTCGAGCCGTGGGATTTCGGAAGCCCGGGCTGGGTGAACGAGCGAGCGTCAGGCTTTATCACCGCGCCGGTGCGCGATTCCCTTGTATTTGAGGTTCAGGCGTGGACGCCTGGAACGGAGCGCGCCGTCACCGCACAAGCATTCCATATGCTTTTACCCGAGCGTCCCACGCAGGAAGAACTGACCGCGTATTTCAACAGCGTTCGCGATCAGGTAAAAGGAAAGATCGTCCTTCTTGGACGTGCGGCTTCGATACCGGTGAATTTCAATCCGCCCCCGAAGCGGCTTCCCGCGTTACCGACGCCAACCCCGACTCCGACGCCTGCGCCGTCTCCTCGGCCGACAATGACGCCGAAGCCTAATGCTCTGACATTCGCCCAGATCGGAACGCAGCTCAACGAGTTCCTGATCGCCAGCGGTGTGCCGATACGCGTTAACGACGCGAGACGCGAGCACGGACAGATCCGTGCATTCGGGGATGAAAAGGCGGATCCGAAGACGACTCTGCCGACTGTGATCCTGCGAAACGAAGATTACGGCCGGATCACCAGGCTGCTTGGAGATGGAACGCCGGTGACGCTCGAATTCGATATCCGAAACCGTTATTTCCCCGAGGGTGCGACGTCGTACAACGTCGTGGCCGAGATTCCCGGTACGGACAAGAAAGACGAAGTCGTCATGCTTGGCGGCCATCTCGATTCGTGGCACTCGGCAACGGGTGCGACGGATAACGCGGTGGGCTGTGCGGTGATGATGGAGGCGGCGCGAATACTACATGCCATCGGTGTGAAGCCACGTCGCACGATCCGCGTCGCTCTTTGGAGCGGCGAAGAGCAGGGACTGCTCGGATCTCAGGCTTACGTCAAGAAGCATTTTGGTTCAGCCGAGGCTCCGACGCCGAACTATTCGAAATTCGCCGGCTATTTCAATATCGATATGGGAACTGGCCAGGCCCGAAGATTCTCGGTGTTCGGTCCCCCTGAAACTGCCGATATGCTGAAAGCGATCGGGGAGCCTTTCGCGGATATTGGTTTCATCGGTGCGACCGCAACACGAAATCGGGGACTGGGCGGATCCGATCACACATCGTTCAACCAGGCCGGTTTGCCCGGAATCAGCGTCAATCAGGACCCGATCGAGTACTTCACGCACACATGGCATACGAACCTCGACACCTACGAGCGGATAGTCGAAGACGACGTGAAGCGATCGGCGATCATCGTCGCAGCCGCGGTCTATCAGCTAGCGATGCGCGACGAGATGCTGCCGCGTTTCAAGACCGGCGAGATGCCGGCCCTCCCGCCGCCGGGGAATTGATAGTTGTGACGCGCGAGAAAGGGCAACTTGCTACCCCAACCGTAAGCTCTTTTCGTGTCGTTTCGTGTAATTAGTGGGATTCGTGGTTAAAGATTCCTTCAAGCTCGGAACAAGCCAGCTCGGGGACAAGATAACCACGAACCCCACGAAACACGCTAAAACCACGAAAGAAGAGCTCAAACTGGGAGCGGGCGTACGCATGATCGACCTTTCTCGCCTTCTCCGCTCGCCACGTCGCGAAAAGTCATTCCTCGACGAACAACTTGTATGACGGGCATTGATCGGCGAGAACGCACTCGGTGCATTTAGGCTTGCGTGCCTGACAGACCTGGCGGCCGTGGAATATTAGCCAGTGTGAGAACATTACCCAGTGCCTTTTCGGCACGAGCGCCTGGAGATCGAGCTCGATCTTTTCAGGCGTTTTTTCTTCGGTGAGCCCGAGGCGTTGCGATAGCCGCGCGACGTGCGTGTCCACTACGACTCCGGATGCGATGCCGAACGCGTTTCCCAGAACGACATTCGCCGTTTTTCGGGCTACTCCTGCCAGCGACAAAAGATCGTCCATTTTGGCCGGAACTTCTCCGCCATATTCATCCAGTATCCTCTGGGAGGCCCCGCGTATGCTCTTCGCCTTGTTGCGGAAAAAGCCGGTCGATCTAACGTCCTGCTCGAGTTCTGTCTGCGATGCGCGAGCAAAATCGGCGGGTCCGCGATACTTCCGGAAGAGAGTCGACGTAACTATATTCACCCGCTCGTCGGTGCACTGTGCTGAGAGGATTGTGGCGATCAGCAGCTCGAAGGCGTTCGAATGATTAAGTGCGCAGTGTGCGTCGGGATAGGTCTTCTTAAGACGTTTAATTATCTCCGCCGTACGTGCCGCCGTGTCTCGGATCATTGGGTCAGGCTAAAAAACAACGGTTCAAAATGCAAATTCGCAGGTGTTTGGATAGAATTAGCCACAGAGCACACCGAGATACAGTCAACTCATCTCTGTGTGCTCTGTGGCTAATCACTTGAGATGAAGGTCCCGTTACTCGATCTTACCGAACAAAACGATTCATTACGTCCTGAGATCGAAGCCGCTCTTGGCAGGGTTCTGGATACAAATGCGTTCATTCTGGGCGGAGAGGTCAAAGGGCTCGAGGACGAGCTCGCCGCCTATTGCAAAACAAAATATGCGATCGGATGTGCCTCCGGTAGCGACGCCCTGCTTCTCGGTCTGATGGCCGTCGGCGTTGGACCCGGCGATGAAGTAATAACGACGCCTTACAGCTTTTTTGCAACCGTGAGCGCCGTCACCCGGCTCGGAGCCCGCCCCGTCTTTGTCGATATCGAACCGGATACTTTCAATCTCGCGGTGGATCAGATCGAGTCGGCAGTAACAGATCGCACGAAGGCGATCCAGCCGGTACACCTCTATGGCCAGTGCGCTGAGATGGAGAGGCTGAACACGATTACATCGAAACATGGGATCGCGATCGTCGAGGATGCGGCCCAGGCGATCGGCGCCGAAGAGAACGGCGTCCGAGCCGGTGCGATGAGCGACGTCGGATGTTTCAGCTTCTACCCGTCAAAGAATCTGGGTGGAATGGGCGATGGCGGGTTCATGACAACGAACGACGACACCCTCGCACGGCAGCTCTACGCACTGCGGGTTCAAGGTGCGGTCCTTCGCGTAAAGCTCCCGCATCTCGACGCCTGGTCAAACAAGCGTAAGGAAAACGCCGACCGCTACCGACAGCTATTCACCGACGCAGGCCTGACCGAACAAGTTTCGCTTCCGGCCGAGCGCGATAATTGCCGTCACATATACAATCAGTTCGTGATCCGAGTCCCCAACCGTCGAGACGAGCTTCGAGAGTTTCTGACGGCGAACGACATCGGCACGGACATTTACTATCCGGTTCCGCTT
>CAMLKY010000114.1 GCA_946480545.1 uncultured Acidobacteriota bacterium | reverse complement strand
TACAGCGGTGCGGCAGTGCTCTGCGGGAATTCTGCGATACGTTCGGGTGCGGGCGTGGTCACCATCGCGACTCCTGAATCTTCGCGGTCCGCGATCATTGCACGTGTCGCCCCCGAAGTGATGGTCCGCGGCGTTGCGGAAACCGAGGGCGGGGCCGTGTCCGAAGAAGCAATGGATGAGATCAAGCGTTTCTCTGAAAAGGTCGATGTTGTCGCTATCGGCAGCGGCCTTAGCTCGACTGACGAATCCACGAGAGCGCTGGTCCGTCGTGTTGTCGAAGAGCGGAGCACGCCGCTGGTGATCGATGCCGACGGGCTCAATTCGCTTGCGCCTTTCGATCTGGCCGGATCGGATGAGCTGCCGCTGATCCTGACGCCGCACGCCGGTGAGTTCAATAAACTGACCGGCGCCAACGGCGGTGGGGACGGATTCAAGGATCGAATTTCGACCGCTCGCGAGTTTGCCCAGCTTCATAAGGTGATATTGGTACTTAAAGGCGAACGGGTTCTCGTGGCGGATCCGTCGGGTCGGGTCGTTATCAACACGACGGGGAATTCCGGTCTCGGAAAAGCGGGTAACGGGGATACGATGACCGGGATCATCGCGGGATTCGTCGCCCAGGCGATGCAGTTGAAGGTCGACATCATTGACACGGTCGTCGCGGCTGTTTATGTTGCGGGTCTGGCGGGCGATGTTGCCGAGAAGAAGTTTGGTAAACGTGTAATGACCGCCTCGGATACAGCCGACGCCCTGGCGGAATGCTTCCGCGGATTCGATGCTTGATCTTCGGACTATCGCCACGCACTCGCCCGACGAGACGTTCCAGCTCGGCGAACGAATAGCCGGACATCTCCACGGCGGCGAGATTCTTCTCCTTTCGGGTGGTCTCGGAGCCGGCAAGACGCTCTTTACCAAAGGCGTCCTGGGCGGGCTAGGCTTCGATGTTGATGAAGTTACAAGTCCCAGCTTCACCCTCGTGAACCTGTACCGTACCGAACGATTTGATGTCTATCACATCGATCTCTGGCGAGCCGGCGACGCGGAAGATTCGGCTTTCTCGGTCGGGCTCGGCGAAATCCTGGAAGATCCTTCGGCGGTAGTCATCGTCGAGTGGGCCGAAAAGCTCGGCAACATGGAATTTGACCGCCCCGTCTATCGAATCACCATCACAGGCGACGGCGATCTCCCGAGGAAGATCGAGATAATGCCGTCGGAACAAATATCCCTCGCTGATGTCTAACACAAGTGGATGCGGTTATTCGGACTTGTCCTGATCTCCTCCAAAACTCGACGTACGCGAGGAGACCATCGCACGAAGCAAAGACGCGCTTACGCCCTTCTTCAAGCCAATGACGGTCCAGGACGGCGATTGGCTCGATCAGCATCCCGAAGCCGGTGAGACGTTTGAAGAGTATCTGAGATCTAAACCGACGCTGCCGACCGCCGAGCGGCGCACGATCTACATCCAGCCCGTCGGGAAGTTCAACGCGGACCAGCGGCGGGTCATTGAAACCGCAGAGCGGTACATGAAGGCGTTCTTTAACCTGCCGGTTAAGACACTCCCAGAACGTCCGCTCGGCACGATCCCGAAAGAGATGTCGCGCGACCGATTCCCGAACAATCGGCAGATTCGCACGTCCTATTTTCTCGACCAACTTCTGCCACCGATACTGCCTCGAGACGCGGCGGCTCTGATCTGTTTTACGAACTACGATCTCTATCCCGGAGATACCTGGAACTTTGTCTTCGGGCAGGCAAACCTCGAGACACGAGTGGGCGTATGGTCTCTTTGGCGGCTCGAGCGCGATGGTGACGGAAAGGCGAATCGCGGAAGATTTCAGGCACGGGTCTTGAAGATCGCGATGCACGAAACGGGACATATGTTCTCAATGCGGCACTGCGTAAAGTATGAGTGTCTGATGTCGGGGACCAATCATCTGGAAGAAACCGATCGCCGTCCGCTCGATACGTGTCCCGAATGCACGGCCAAGATAGCGTGGGCGATGAACTACCCACTTGCCGAGCGCTACGATAATCTGGCCGCGTTTTGGAAAAGCGAGGGAAATGAGGGCGAGCGAAGTGCGATGATCCAGCGCGCGGATGCTGTCCGAAAAGCGTCGAGGCAGTGATGAAGGTGAGAGAACATAGGATCGCGATCTCGTCCCTGGTAGTGGTTGCAGCCGGTTTGGTTCTATGCCAACTCGCCGTTGCTATGTTTATGAAGGATTCAGAGAAGCCGGGTTTCACAATGCCGCCCCTGAAGAACCCCCGGATCGTCATTCGGAAGAGTGAATCGAGGCTCGAGCTATTCGACGGCAGCACGCTGGTGAAAACATACCCGGTCGTGTTTGGCTTCACCCCGGCCGGCGATAAAGAGAAGGAGGGCGACGGGAAGACTCCGGAAGGTGAGTTCTACATCTTCACGAAGCCTGGGTATCAGCTACCCGTCCCGAGAAGATGCCGTCCGCGGACTTGCCAACGGTCTTATCAGCAGGTCACAGCACGACGCGATCGTGAAAGCTATAAATGAAACCAGGATGCCGCCGCAGAAGACCCCATTGGGAGGCGAGATCTATATCCACGGCGGCGGTGTGGGCGGGAATTGGACCTGGGGATGTGTCGCGATGAACAACGAAGACATCGAGGAGATCTACAAGCTGGTCAACGTCGGAACAAGGGTCGCGATCTATCCTTAGTTATTACTCTGCTTCGCCCGGCGGCTCTTCTTTGGTGTGCAGCGAAACGTTTCCGGTTACCCAGAAGACGGGCTTTTCATTACGCAGCATGTCGCTCAAAAACACAGCCTTTTCCGCGGGAAGATCGCTTACCATCTGCCAGCCGCTTGCTGTGGTTTGAACCCAAACACGCACCGTTTGGGTGCTCGGCTGGTAATTCAGCCAGTAATCGGTAACCATTTCATCTGCCATATTTTCATGTCCTCCGGATATTGGGTCGTACGTTCTAGACGAATACCAATGTTTCTTTTGCCGGGAGCCTCCGATCCTTTGCGGCTGAGCGTCTTTGCGAGAAAAACCAAAGAGTGTTTTCGCAAAGACGCTGAGCCGGTAAGGCTCCGCTCTCCTCAAAAATCTTGCCGTTTCCAACCGCTTTCCCGTAACATTTAGTTGGCGCCAGCGCCCTGAGTTTCGTTTATAATCTCCCCTCGCGTTATGGTTCACGGCGAGAATAAATCCCCAAAATCGGAGTCCGTGCAGGAACATGCTTCGGATAGCTTCGACGGTGCAGCGCTCTTCAATCGTGAGGCGAGCTGGATCGAATTCAACCGTCGTGTGCTCGAGGAGGCGATGGATGAGAACGCTCCGGTCCTTGAGCGATTAAAGTTCCTGTCGATCTTTTCGACCAACCTGGACGAGTTCTTTATGATCCGGGTCTCGGGCCTTAAGGAACAGATCGAGGAGGATGTAGCCGAGACCTCCCCGGACGGGCTTAGTCCGCAGGACCAACTGCGTGAGATAGGCAAACGGCTGCGGCCACTCGTCAAGAAGCAGGTCGGCTATCTTCACGAAACCGTTTTGCCCGAACTTGCCAAGCACGGCATCACCGTCGAGCCCTATCGATCGCTCAATGCGAAGGACAAGAAAAAACTTGACCGCTATTTTCGCGATAATCTGTTTCCCATCCTGACTCCGCAATCGGTGGATTCATCGCATCCGTTCCCGTACATTTCGAACCTCAGCCTGAACATCGGTCTTTTTATCGAGCCGAACCGAAACTTCACACAGCCGCACCTGAAACACCTCTTCCGCCAGAAGCGCTTTACGCGGATCAAGCTTCCGCCGAGCGTATCCCGGCTGGTGCCTATCGAAGAGAAGAAAGGTCGCTACACCCTGCTCGAGGAAGTTGTCGTTGCTAACGCAAAGGCGCTCTTCCCGAACATGAAAACGAGCGACGGATTTCTGTTTCGCGTGACGCGTGACGCGGACATCGAGCTTCGTGAAGATGAGGCGGGTGATCTGTTGCGTACGCTCGAGAGGGAATTGCAGCGGAGACGTTTTCGCTTTCCGGTCCGTCTTGAGGTCGCCGCTGACATGCCGGACAAGATGCTCAAGCTCCTTGTGAAGGGGATCGGACTCGCTGAGAACGACATTTACCCGATCGAGGGTCTTGTCGATATACCGGATCTGATGGAGCTCTACTCGCTCAATCGGCCCGATCTGAAAGAGAGGCCGATCCAGCCCGTATATCCATCTGTCCTCGCGGAAAAGAAAAGCGTGTTCGATGTCCTCAAGAAGCGCGACGTCCTGCTCCATCATCCGTATGTCGCATACACGGCGCTGACGGACTTTGTCGCCGAAGCCGCAGAGGACAAGAACGTCCAGGCGATAAAGATCTGTCTCTACCGTACCGGGAAGGACTCGCCGGTCGTCAACTCGCTCATTCGAGCGAGCCAGCGCGGCAAACAGGTTACGGCCCTGGTCGAGCTAAAGGCGCGTTTCGATGAAGAGATGAACATCGAATGGGCTCGGCGACTTGAGAACGAGGGCGTGCACGTCGTCTACGGCATCAGTAAATTGAAGACGCACTGCAAGGTAATGCTCGTGGTCAGGCGTGAAAAAGAGAAGCTGTGTCGCTACGTTCACATCGCGAGCGGTAACTACAATCCGGTTACGGCGCGAACTTATACCGATGTTGCGCTGCTGACCGCCGACGAAGAGGTCGGAGCCGATGCGACCAGCTTGTTCAACTTCCTCACCGGATATTCGCAGCAGACCGATTACCATCGCCTGCTGGTCGCGCCCCTCAACTTGCGTGAAACCCTGATCGAGCTTATCCGCCGTGAGAAGCGCAACAAGCTCGCGGGCAGGGAAGCGAGGATCGTCGTAAAGATCAACAGCTTGACGGACACCGAGATCATCCAGGAGCTTTATTCCGCGTCGCAGGCGGGGGTCGATATCGATCTGATCGTACGTGGGATCTGCAGCCTGAGACCCGGGGTGAAAGGGCTTTCCTCAAACATTCGCGTGCGCTCGATCGTGGGACGTTTTCTCGAGCACAGTCGCGTGATGTACTTTGCGAACGGAAGACCTTTATATGGGAAGCTCAGACTGGATGCAGCGAAACATGGATCGTCGTGTCGAGGTCCTGCTGCCTATAATCGATCCCGATATCAAACGCTACTTGAAGGACGTATATCTTGACGCCTACTTACGCGACAACGTTAACGCTCGCATGCTTCGGCCGGACGGAACATACAAGAAGATCCCGGGTGGCGAGCCGTTCGATGCGCAGATGTTCTTTGTAGGTCAGGACATTCAATTCTAGATTCCCGCCTCAGGTCCGCTCGAACTTTGCTTCCGCGACCTCGTTGTTAATCTTCCCGTATTTGATCGTCAATCTCGGATAACCCCGCGGCTCGTGTTCGATGTCTTTCAGGCCGAGCTTGCCCGCCGCCCAGTCGATAGCATCCTCGGTTCCTTCGATCTCCATATACAAACCAAACGGCAGCTCGTCGATGACGACCTCCACGTCACCCAGACGCCAATATTTCCGACGTTTCTCGTAGACCGCCGTTAGCCGATAGCCGAGCCGCTCGATGATCGCCTCCGTGGCCTCGACGTCGGAGACGTTCGTCTCGAACTCGATCTTGCTTTTCGCTCCGCCGTTGTCGCTCCGTACCTTTTCCTTGTACGTAAGGGTGGTGTAGTCGCCGATCTTACGCAGCCGCAATGTCGCACCACGCTCGTCCATCTCGCCGCCACGGTGCTGGTAGTTGACCTCGAAGACCTCCTTGATGAACGTCGCCCCGAGCTCGACGAGCTTCTGTATGATCTCGTCGAGTCGTTTTTGTCCCAGCCTGTACTTTTTCTCGGTTTCGATAGCCATCGGCAACCGTAAGATCCTGAATTCTGGGTTAGATAGTAAGTGTTTGATCGAGGCTGGGCAAATTGTCTGCCGACGCGTGTGGCTGGTAGGATTTCACAATATGAAATTTCCCCGCGCGGGTGGCATTCTGCTTCATCCGACATCGCTGCCGGGCAACTATGGCATTGGCGACCTCGGCCCCGAGGCTTTTCGTTTTGTCGATTTTCTAGCTCGCACGGGGCAGACGTACTGGCAGGTGCTTCCGCTTACGCCGACCGGCTGGGGAGACTCGCCGTATTCGAGTTTCTCCGCCTTTGCCGGGAATACTCTGCTGATATCGCCTGAGAAGCTCGCCGCCGATGGATTGATTTCCGAGCTTCCTGCCCCGACCGCTAACTCCGGGAAAACGGATTACGGTGCCGTCCACGGAGCCAAAGATGGCTTACTAAGGCACGCGTTCGAGCGGCACGATCGCGTGCGCGACGCGTTCGAAGCCTTCGCCGCCGAGAATGCACCGTGGCTCGACGACTACGCGCTCTATCGTGCGATCAAGCTTTCGCAGGACCATAGGCCATGGTACGAATGGGACGACAAGCTCAAGCTTTTTCGCCAGTGGTCTGAACTCAAGGCTTATGCCGAGTCAAAGGAGATCCGCATCGTCGGGGATATCCCGATCTTTGTGGCTCTGGATTCGGCCGACGTATGGTGCAACCGCCATCAATTCAAGCTTAATGACGACGGATCGGCGAAAGCCGTATCCGGTGTACCACCCGACTATTTCTCGAAGACGGGCCAGCTCTGGGGAAATCCGATCTACGATTGGGAAGCGATGAAAGCCGACGGCTTCGGATGGTGGATCGAGCGGTTTC
>CAMLKY010000113.1 GCA_946480545.1 uncultured Acidobacteriota bacterium | reverse complement strand
CGAAGCAGAGATCACATTCGACGGAGGCACCGGGCTGCTGAGTGGTCGATCGCGGATCGTACTGCCTCTACCGGATGGGATCGATCATGTGGCCAACCTTCGCGAGATCGAGAAACGAAGCGAGACGGACATTACCTGGCGTGGCCGGATCGGCGACATCGGCGACGTTACCCTGACGGCGAAAAACGGTTTCGTTTCAGGGCTGATATACGGTCCGAGCGGAGTGTATGAGATCGTTCCCCGCGGCGCAAAACATATCCTGGTCGAGCTTGATCAGAAGCGTTTTCCCGAGTGCGGCGGTGCCGTGGGCGAAGCGAAGCCGGCCGAACGTGTTGCGGAGCAGTCATCGAATCTGGTGGGAGTCGATTCGGGCGATCGTATCGATGTGGTAGTCGTCTATACGACGGCGACAAAGAACTTTCTTGGCGGCGACGCCCAGGCACAGGCGTTCGCACAGCAGGCGATAGACTCTGCGAACACGGCCTATCTCAATAGCCGGATCCGGCAGCGCGTGCGGCTCGTTCATTCGCAGGAGTTCGTCTACACCGAAACATCGAGCGCGAGCACCGATCTCAGTAACCTCCGCAACAACCCGACAATCCAGGCTCTGAGGGAAACGCACAAAGCGGATCTCGTGTCCGAGATAAGCGAGGTCACAGGCGTCTGCGGTATCGGATATCTTATGACGTCGCAGGGTGGCGTGCCGAATAACGCATTCACTGTAACGGTCCGCAGCTGCGCGGTCGGCAATCTCAGCTTTGCACATGAGCTTGGTCATAACATGGGAAGCCATCACAACCCGGAAAATGGCGGCACCGCGATCTTCCCGTACGGCTACGGTCACTACATAAACGGGAATTACAGAACGGTCATGTCCTACGCCGACCCGTGCCCGAGTGGATGCACGCGGCGTCAGTACTTCTCGAATCCGGCAGTCGTTTTCAACGGCCTCCCGACCGGCCTTGAAAATACAAGGGACAATGCTCGGCTGATCAATGGAACGGCAGACTGGGTCGCCAACTACCGCTACAGTGGCTCGAGTATCACCCTCTCGAATATGACAGCCAACGGATCGTGGCTTCCCCGTACCGTACGGCGCGAAGTTACCTGGACGTCGGACAATATCAGCGGCGACGTTCGAATCGACATCTCTCGTGACGAAAGCACGAACTGGGAAACACTGATCGCCTCGACACCGAATGACGGTTCGGAGGGGATCAGGGTTGGAGGCCGTGTTACCCGGCGGGCGCGGATCCGTATCGTGAGTCTCTCGACTCCTTCGGTGAGCGACTCGAGCGTGTCGAATATTTCCATACGATAAGATCTTTTTTTTGCGGTTGGCGTCTTTGCGGGATAACTTCCTTGCCGCGCAAAGACGCTGAAATGCAACGACACCCAAAGGCTCTGAATGAAAGCAGAATCAAAATCCCGGCTTCGTATGCTGACCGATGAACTCGAGCGGCTGGAGCACAAGCTAAAGCTCGGCGGCGGGCCCGATAAGATCGCAAAGATCCACAAGCAGGGAAAGCTGACCGCGCGCGAGCGCATCGACCTTCTCCTGGATCCGGGTGCGTACAATCAAGAGATCGGGCTGCTGGTCGCGTATGACGAATACAACGGTCAGGCACCGGCGGCGGCTGTAGTAACTGTCGTCGGCAAGATCAATGGGCGTGAGTGCGTCATCGTCGCGAACGACGCCACTATCAAGGCTGGTGCGTGGTATCCGGAAACGATCAAAAAGATCCTCCGTGCGCAGGAGATCGCGATGCGCAATCGCGTTCCGATCATTTATCTCGTCGATTCGGCAGGTGTAAATCTTCCGTATCAGGGCGGTGTGTTCCCCGGCCAATATGGCGCCGCGCGCATCTTCTATTACAACTCGATAATGCGTCGCTACCTCAAGGTGCCGCAGATAGCCGCCGTGATGGGAATGTGCGTCGCAGGCGGTGCGTATCTGCCGGCACTCAGCGATGTCATCCTCATGGTGGAGGGAACATCGTTCATGGGCTTAGGCGGCGCGAATCTCGTGAAGGGGGCGACGGGACAGACGATCGATAACGAAACGCTCGGCGGTGCGATGACACACAACGCCATCTCCGGCGTGGCGCATTACCGAACGAAAGACGATAAGGAATGTCTCGAGAAGATCCGGCAATTGGTTGCCGACCTTCCATCGCCGAGATCGGGAGGAGCCGAGGTACCGACACAGGCAGAAACCCGACCGGTAGGGAGGGTGCAAACGCCTGGAGAAAATCGAAAATCCAGGATCGACGATCTGTACAACCTGCTTCCGGCTGATCACCGAGCGCCTTACGACATGCACGCGGTACTCGATACATTCCTCGACGGACCCGTCGACGAATTCCAGGCCGACTACGCCCAGGAGATGATCTGCGGAACTGCGCGCATCGGTGGCATTCTCGTCGGCGTCATCGCGAACTCGCGCGGGATGAGCAAGGGACAGAAAGGCCCGAGGTTCGGTGGTATCGTCTACACGGAATCCGCGGAGAAGACAGCCTACTTCATCGAGAACTGCGACCGTCATTCGACACCGCTATTGTTCGTGCAGGACGTGTCTGGATTCATGGTCGGAGCAGAGGCCGAGCACAGCGGGATCATTCGCGCCGGTGCCCGCTTTGTCGAAGCGATGGCGACGGCAAAGGTGCCCAAGATCGTGCTCACGGTGAATCACGCATCCGGGGCCGGATATTATGCGATGGCCGGACAGGGCTTCGATCCGGACTTCATTTTTTCTCTTCCCACGGGTCGGATGGGTGTGATGGAAGGCGATTCGGCTGTGCAGGCAATATTCGGAACGCAACTGGAGAAGTTAAAAGCGGCCGGCGAATCTCCAACAGCCGAGCTCGAAGCCGAGATGCAAAAGGTCCGCGAGACCTACGATCGCGAGCTCGACGCAAAGCATGCGGCGGCGCGGGGTTTGGTTGATGCGATAGTTACGCCAGAGAATCTGCGAGATGCCCTGATCCTTTCGCTTCAGACTTGTCTGAACACGGACACGCCTCATATCGGAGCGTTTGTACTTCCGTCGGCCTGCCCGCCGGGGCTCTAAGCGGTCCGCTGGTTCTTCAGTAACTACCTACGACGGGTGCTTGCTTGGCCGGCGATGTTAGAGGGGAATTCCGGCAGGGGTCACGGGGAGGCTGATCTATAATCTTGTTGCTTAGGGGGGTTGATCCGGTTCTTTCTCCGAATCGTTCGCCAGGCGCTTGCTGGAGTGGGCGACAACTTTCGCGTCGAGCTACTTCATCGTCAATATCACGCCTGTATTCTCGAAGTCATAGATCTCGGCCTCGAGGGTTTTACCTTCTTTTCTGAAGATCACTGTTCCCGCTTCAGCACCTGCAGACTTCCAGCCGCTGGCGGTTAGCGCTTTTTCATAGGCGGCGAGAACCTCGGACTTTCCAGCTTTGTGAGCGACTTTTAACTCGGTGGCGTTGCTGCTCCACACACGGGCGTCCTCTTTGACGGGGAGGTTCATCGAATCCCAAGGCGCGGTGATCGGAACCGCGGTGACCGACGGGTTCCAACCGCAGGCGGATACGAAAATGGATGCAAGAATGACGGCGATCGATAGATTCTTCATAGGTGTTCTTGGCGAAGAATCATATTGAAAAGTGTGTTCGGGAGCAAACCCGTCAAAGGAGGGGCGACCAGGGCTTCAGGCGGGAAGTGAACTACCGAGCTGCCCTAGCTGAAGCTTACATTCGCTTTCGTCCAGATGCCGCCATCGGCCGGGGTCTTCGATCTAAAGCTCGCGACGGCATCGCGCTCGTCTTCATAAGTTTCGAAAACTGTAAGAAGCTTAGTCAGCGTCATCAGCTCTTCGACACTCTGGGTCAGATTTAGCAGCTTAACCTCGCCCGCGTTCTTTTGCAGCGTAGTCCACGCCGCGATCAACTCGCCCATACCGCTTGAGTCGATCTTTGTAACTTCGGCAAGATTGATCAGCACCTTGGTCTCGCCGTTCTCGACGATCCTTTTGATCGCGTTATGAAGGTAAGCGTTCTCCTGACCGAGCCGGATGCCGCCCTGAAGATCCAGGATCATGACGCCGTCTACGCGTCGTTTACTAATAATGAGGGTGCTCATGTGAATACTGTGCCTCGATATGTAAGCTGTTGAAGTCAGACGAAGGCGGGTGAATTCCCGTGAGGTCTGAGAAGAGCGAGCTTTGGACCCTATGAACAGACTATATTCTCTCGTTTGACTATATGTCAAACATGAAATATATTCTGTATGCACAATATAGGGGATACGAAATAAATGACTGAGAAAGAAACAGCAGCCGCGCCGAGTCCGGCCCGACGGAAATTGGACCACAGGATAAAGTTCAAGATCGATACGGTCCTTCGTGAACGCGGCCAGTCCTTGTACTGGCTCTCGAGAACAACCGGTGTCAGTTACACGACTCTCTGGCGGTTCACAAAAGATCGCGCTCTCGGTATCAATTTCGCAACCCTCGAGAAGATGTGCATTGCCCTCGGATGCGATCCGGGAGACCTGATGGAGTTGGGGCCCGCAGAACGGGCCGAAGACCAGAACTCTAGAAAACTGCCCGCCCGAGCGATCCGGCGGACGTCGTCACTTTTATGAACAAGCGATCAATAAAGGTAATCAAGCGAGGCGATGAAACTTCAAAAGAAGTTAAGACAGTACGGAAAAAGCCGAAGAAGAAACGTAGTATCGAGAACACGATCGGCGAGTGGATAGTCGAACGTCGGGAAAACGTCGATATAGAAAACCGGTCAAGCGAATCCCAACGAGCCTCCTGGAAACCCGATCCTAACCAAACCTCCTAAACTTCCGATTTAATCCAGCCACAGCGAATAATCGAAGCCTACGCTTTAGACTTTTCAAGCTAGTCTGACCGAGCGCCCTTCAACAGTTATCCGCAATCGAGAAGTGCGGTTGTTATAAAGCGACCCACTCACCCGATGGGATCACGTGCTCGCCCCACTTGAGCAGTGAACCGGTGACCGCCGCGACGCGCAGAGCGCGGATCGACGAATAACCTCGCGTTGTCTTCGGATCGACCCACCAACCCGCGCTTGAGTCCCAGAGCTTGATCTGGTTGTCCCTTAACACGAGCGCACATCCCTCGTGATAGATGCTCCCGTGCGATATCCAATCGGTGACCGCACCGTCACCTTCCCATGCTGCCCGCCATTGCGCGGCGGCTGAATCGGAGAACTCCTGCACGAGCTGAGCGCGGTACGACTTTACGCCGCGTGCCGCAAACACCTCGTGAGCAAGTGCGGCGAGAACTCCGCAGTCGAGCTTGGTCTTCTTTATCAGCTCGCACCAGTGAATCGGGTAAGTGCCCGGGCCCCATTCGAAACGATGACGGAGCCAACGAGGACCCGACAATGCGCTACCGCCGCCGAGAGCCGAACAATCGGTGTCGATGATCCACTCGCGCGCGATCTCGCAGCACAGCTTTCCATGATGCGAAATCGTAGAGGGCGGCCATACCTTCCACGGCTCGTAAACCGCGCTTCGCGACTCGGTCTCATACAACGCTACTGCTTCGTGAGGATTATTACCCGCATCCAAAAACATAACTCATACTCCTGTCGTAAGCTCCGGCGTCACAAAAGACAAACACGTCGCCCGGTTTGGTAGTCTCGGGAAGATGTATGTTCGACGCGACGACGTCGTGTTCCATGCACAGCCTTCCCAGCAGCAGCGACTCGCCGCGTCGCAGCGGTTGCCACGTCCCTGATTCCCCGTCGCGCGATAGGATCCTGTGCGGGTGGAACGCGTACATCGGTAGCTCGGCGATCGAGCCGTCCATGACCGCCTCGGATGCCCCGCCCGCGTATCGCCTGATCTCCAATGCCGTCATCGCGAGGGCCATAGTCGGCTGGGCGAGAGCCTTTCCGGGCTCGGATATCACCTCGGTAACACCCGAGAGGTTTTCACCGATCATCTCGAGATATTCGTCCGGCATCGGGATTCCTCGATCGATAAGGTCGTCCGGAAACCAGCCGCCTCCGACATCGAGCGATTCAATGATGCGACCGCTCAAGGCTTCGATCGAACCACACCATCGCAGCATCGATCGGAAGAGATGCCGCCACTCGCGAACGCCCACGTTGCTGCTCGCCATATGGAAGTGGACACCGAAGCGTACCGATGCCGGCATCCGCCGAACAGCGGTTATCAGCTCTTCGAACAACTCCGGTGAGTCTATCGGGATGCCAAATCGTGAGACGATGTTTGGTGTCCGAAGTCGGATGCCGAGCACGTCGGTCTGTATCTCGCCGTCCCGGATCCCATTCGAAACCGTATCGAGCTCGCTGATGGAGTCACAGAATACGGCATGCAATCTCTCATGCGGAAGCTCCTCGCGCCGCCACCATTTTGCCGGGCCGTTCAGGATAACTTCCTCCGGGCGAAATCCCGTATTGAGCGCTTTTCGGACCTCGAGGGGGCTGATCGCTTCAGCAAAGAATCCGGATTCGCGTGCGAGGCTTAGCAGACGTTCGTCTGGATTTGTCTTGATGCTGTAGGCCTGGATCGATCGCACGCGTGATGTACCCGGATCGGCGTTCACGGCTTTACCGAACATCTCGCGTGCTGTCTGCGGAAGAAAGAGGCTCGCCGGGGTTTGAATGTTCGAAAAGTCGATCGTCTCGAGATCCTGCAGGTAGCTTGCCGGGACATGCTCGACGAAGTTGACAACA
>CAMLKY010000112.1 GCA_946480545.1 uncultured Acidobacteriota bacterium | reverse complement strand
GTTGTTTATCTCGTCACTAAGCTGACGCAGCGCCTCGGCATTACGCGCGATCAGCACGACCTGTGAGCCTTTCTCCGCCGCCATACGAGCGGTCGTCAGTCCGATGCCGCTCGTTGCACCGGTAATTACCATTACCTGTTCACTGATATTTCTTAATTTCATAATTCTCTTACTTCAACTTTCCGTCTATCTCCTTGATCATTTCCAGATGCCGGCGCAGGGTCGGAAGAGTCTTCTCCGCGAACGATCGCGCGTCGGTGTCGCTGCTGCCCTGCGTCTGGCCTTCGAACAACTGCACGGTCGCTTCGTGATCGCGCACCATCGCTTCGACGTACGCCCGATCAAACTCGGCGCCCGAGAGTCCGTTCAGCCTGTCCATGGTGGCCTGGTGCCGCGCTCCCATCGAGGTCGGGAGCGGGACATTCTTTTTTGTCGCCAGCGATCTCAGCTCGTCGTTCGACTTTGTGTGATCAGCGACCATCATCTCGGCAAAACGTTTCACGTCCGGATTCTGTGCTTTGGTTTGTGCGAGCCGCCCGAGCTCGACCTCGGCCATTCCCCCCGACGCCGCCTCGGACCAGAAGTTGTCGCGTCCCGAATTCGAGTTCAGGGTGCTGACATTTGTGCCGCCATTCGAATTCATCGTCGCCGCCGTGCGGTTCTCGGGCGTGCCGCTCAGAGACGTCTTGTCGGGACCCGAGTTCGATGTCGTCTCGTGAGGCTGGCTGCATGAAGCGAGGATCGAGGCCGCCGCGATCGCGACCGTCAGGAGGGTCTTCTCAATTCTCATATTTCCCCTTGGCTATCGATTTACGTTCGAGTTGTTCGAGTTCGAATTTCGATTCGAGTTCGAATTCGAATTTGAATTTGTATTCGAGTTTGAATTTGCATTCGCATTCCGATTCACGTTTGGCCGCCGGTTCGAGAACCGGTTCGCATCGCTGTTGGAGTTATCGCCGGTATCGCTGCCGCCGGTGTTGCTCGTGCGATTCGCATTCATGTCGTGCGAATTGTTGTTGCTGCTATTCCCGCGATTGTTTCCCCGGAGGCTGTCGTTCAGCGACCGCGCCATTGTCAGATGATTCTGGATCACCGGCAGATTCTTCGCCGCGAATGCCTTTGCGTCAGCATCCGTTCCACGCTCTGAGCTTAACCATGCGCTCGTGGTCTTTGACCATCATTCGCATAAAATCGCGATCGAAGTCCGTCCCGCTGCGTGCCCGGAGCTTGTCCATGTCCGCTTGTCGATCCGCCGCGAGCGCGGTCGGTAGTGTGACGTTTTTGCTTGTGGCCAGTGTCTGAAGCTCGGTCCCCGCGGCCGTATGATCGGCGACCATCTGCTGCGCGAACTGTTTGACCTGCTCGTTCTGCGAACGTTCGAGCGCCAGATTGCCCGCCATAATTTCCGCCATGTTTCCCAACGCTGCCTGGTTCCAAAAGTTGTCCTGCAAGCTGGCCTCGGTCGTCATGACAAACGACATCACACAACCCAATAGGAAAACAGCACCGACTGTTCTTAAAAATCTATTCATGCCCTTTGCTCCTTCTCGTATCTCTGCGTTTCGAAACGCTAAGGGCAACTATAGCCACCGAACTCGGGCGAGTTTGTAAGCAGCGAGACATAGGATTTCTTTGCGGCTCCGCGGCTTTGCGAGAAAACAGGCCTTAAATAATCCGGCGTATGTTTTCCCGCAACGACGCAAAGGCGCAAAGAAGAGAGCTCAGCCAACTGCGGCAGGACGGTCATTACCGCCGCGGCGAAACAGGAGCGAGTCGAGACTCCACTTACCGGATCCGCGCGAGGCAATGTACAGAAAAATAAAGCAGAAGAGCGCGGCAGCTTCGCCGCCGTTCTGGATAGGGAACGCCCCGTTCGGCTGGTGCACCATGAAGTACGCGACCGCCATCTCGCCACTCGCGATGAACGCAGCGATTCCCCCGAGCAAGCCGAGCATGATCATCAAGCCGCCGATCATCTCGATCGCACCCGCCGCCGTCATCATCGCGTTCAAAGATCCGGCCGGACGTCCGCTGGGCGGCCATCCAAAGAACTTCTGCGTCCCGTGGAGGAAAAACAAAAACCCGGCGACGATTCGGAGGATCGCGTAGATCTCATCCGAAAACCTCCCTAAGAATCTCTCGGTCATACCTACCTCCCTAACGCCGCCACAAATCTAACGGCCTGCCTTCTCCCTGTTCCGGTTCGTAGTTTCTTCGCCGCGTTCGGCGGGTTCCAGGTCTTCGGATGTACCCATGTTGAGCTCGGCGTGCCCTCGGCTTGCCTGCAATACCTCGGACCGCTTGTCCATCTCCAGATCGCGGCCCGCGCGCGGGCTCTGCTTCTTGCCCTCACCCGTCGGCGGTTGGTTTAGCTTGTTCTTGCTCTTGTTCGCCATCTAATTCTCCTCTCAACTTAATGACCACCGTCGATGGGGCGATCGACGGTGGGCCACCTCATTACATACACTCCGGGTGTCCGCACTTGCAGTCGTTGTCCATCCCCCGCTGCTGAGCATCGCGGCAGTAATCGCCGCAATAATCGCCGGCTGCGGGGCGAGGACACTTACATCCCGGATGCTGACATTGATCGTCCGTCTGGATGTTCTCCATCTCTCACCTCAATGCACCTGTCCACGCCGGCCGGTCGACTGATGAATGCTCTGCGCCGCATCGTGCGGTGCCTGGCCTGTCTCGAGCAGCGTCTTCATGCGAAGCAGGTCCTGATCCATCTCCGATTTCGGATCGGCGCCGAACGCCTTTGCGATCGCATGTCCGAGCGCACCCGCCGGCGGGTTGTAGCTGATCCGCACCGTCACCTCGGTGCCGCCGCGATCATTGGGCTCGAAGAGAACGTAGCCCGCATTAGCAACCGTCGAACCCTCGACCGATTTCCAGGCGATCATTTCCTGTGGGATAACGCGTGTCGTCTCGGCGTCCCATTCGACCGCGATCCCGGCCGGGCCTGCCACCTTCCAGTGCGAGAGGTTGTCATCGATGTTCTTGACCTCGAGGACGTTCGTCATGAACTGCGGGAAATTCTCAAAGTTCGACCACAACGCGTAAACGACATCCGGTGGAGCGTCGACGTTTATTGTCTTGTCGATCGTGATCGCCGTGCGCCCGCCGCCGAAGCCGAGTAGTCGCTGGAACTCCAGGTTCGTCGCGCTTCGTGCGAGCAACGCGGCTCCGGCCGCGATAGCAGCCGTGCCGGCGGCTCCCGCTGCGACGCGGGCCGCGGGCGACCAGTTCTGTTGGGCGAACTCCGTGTCCTCTTCGCGATGCGATCCGCCCTGCAGGCTCGGTATGCCTTCGGGCGAGTTGTATTCCTTCAGCCGGCAATCCACCGTCTTAACGCCGCGGACCCCCATCACTGACTTCACAAGCTCGGGCACCTCGCGGGCAAGTACAACGCCATCGAGCGTCAGATTCCCGTTACGCGCCTGGACATGGATGGCGTGCGGATGAGAAACGACGCGTCCCAGCTTTGTCCGCACGCGGGCTTCGACGACCTGGTCCGAGGCGTCATCGGATGAGAACATCCGCGTGGCTTCGGCCCACGTCCCGCGAGCACGATTCGAAAGATCGCGACCCGTAACACGCACAGCCTCAGGGAGCCGGTTTGCAGCGCTTGTCAATTGGTCCCCGATCCGGGCTCGTCGACGGCGGCCGCCATCAGGATCGAACAGGTATGCGGCAAGCATACCGATGCCGATCCCGGCCGCGACTACGCCAGAGCCGGCGAGTAATGAATCCGATATACCACGTTCTGAATAATCTCTTCTCCTCATCTGTTTACTCCTTACATTGATCAGGCGGAGGGTGTGCTCCGCTCTCTTCCCCATACGTGATCCACTGCGCCCTCGACACCCGCCGATTTGGCGCAGTTTGCACAACAGAAATAATTCTCCTTTGCCTCGATGCCGTGTCCGATGACCTTGCAGCCGCAGTGTGCGCACACGGGCGCAAGCTTATGGATCGCGCATTCAAACGAATCGAAAACGTGACGGCTTCCCGCCGTTATAACTTCGAACGACAAATAATAATCATTGCCGCAAACCTCGCAGCGTGCCATAAGTGCTCCTTTGCCGGGGGATAAGACGGTGTAGGAATTCAGTTCAAAAAATCAGTGAAAAGGAATTCAAGCAACGACAGTGCCAGTGGGAGGGACTTCGATTTTGGATTTTGGATTTTGGATTTTGGATTGGTCTTGTCAGAACCGGGAGCCGGTAGCGACCGGGGCTCCGCGTCTTGTCGCTACTGGCTCCCGGTTCTGACGAGAGGCGGTGCTGACAAGACGCAAATTTCAAATCTCGACCCTCAAATTTCAAATCTTCACGACGGAGGTATAAAATCGCAGTGCACAAAGTTTTCGGAGGAGCCGATGAGGCTGAGAGGCGGTAAGACGAAGTTCGATGTTCCTAGTTCCTAGTTCCTAGTTCCTAGTTCTAAGTCTTCAAGTTGAGAAGTGGAATCAGGACTGAAAGCTCCAACTAGGAACCAGAAACAAGGAACTTGAAACTTTGTCTTGCGCGACTCCTGGAACCTGATGCGGATAATACCGACGAAGGGAGAAAAACGATGAAAGAGAATTCAAATTCCAATAATGGAGACCACTTGCCGCGCTCGCGGAAGATCTATATCGAGACGGGCGGCCTTAGGGTTCCGTTTCGCGAGATAACCCTCTCGCCGTCGAAAAGTTTCGATGGCACGCTCGAAGAAAATTCACCGGTACGTGTTTACGACACGAGCGGGCCGTGGACCGACCCCGATCAGACGAATGACATTCGCAGCGGATTGAGCGCACTTAGGAGCGAATGGATCCTTGCCCGGGCGGATGTCGAGGAATACCAGGGCCGCGAGGTTCTTCCGCAGGACAACGGTTACCTGACGCGAGGGGCCGAGGACCTGGCGCGTGTGAAAGACAACGGCCCGCTCGAAGAATTCCCCGGCCTCAAACGGACAACGCTTAGAGCAAAGCCCGGAAGCTGCGTCACCCAGATGCACTACGCCCGAAAAGGAATCGTCACCCCCGAGATGGAGTTCGTGGCCCTCCGCGAAAACTTAGGACGGCAGGTGGCTCGCTCGGCGATCGAGAAGAGACCCACCTCCGATCTGCCGATCCAAAATCCAAAATCTAAAATCCAAAATCGGAACTCGCTCCTTCACCAACATCCCGGCCAATCTTTCGGTGCATCTATCCCTGATGTCGTCACTCCGGAGTTTGTTCGCGATGAGGTCGCACGCGGGCGGGCGATCATCCCCGCGAATATAAATCACCCCGAGTCGGAACCGATGATCATCGGCCGCAACTTCCTCGTTAAGATCAACGCCAACATCGGTAACTCGGCGGTGGCGTCGTCTATCGAGGAAGAGGTGGAGAAGATGCGCTGGGCGACGCTTTGGGGCGCCGATACGGTGATGGACCTCTCCACGGGAAAAAATATTCACGCGACCCGCGAGTGGATCCTACGCAACTCGGCGGTTCCGATCGGGACCGTGCCGATCTATCAGGCTCTTGAAAAGGTCGGCGGAAAAGCCGAAGAGCTCACCTGGGAGATCTACCGGGACACGTTGATCGAGCAGGCCGAGCAGGGCGTCGATTATTTCACGATCCATGCCGGAGTGCGTCTGCCGTTCATTCCACTCACCGCAAATCGCACGACGGGCATTGTCAGCCGCGGCGGATCGATAATGGCGAAATGGTGTCTCGCACATCACCAGGAAAGCTTTCTATACACACGCTTTCGCGAGATCTGCGAGATCATGCGGAGCTACGACGTCAGCTTTAGCTTGGGCGACGGGCTGCGGCCCGGTTCGATCGCCGACGCGAACGACGAGGCACAGTTTGCCGAGCTAGACACGCTGGGCGAACTGACAAAGATCGCGTGGGAGATGGATTGCCAGACGATGATCGAAGGCCCGGGCCACGTGCCGATGCACCTCATCAAAGAGAACATGGACCGCCAGCTCGAGGTCTGCGGCGAGGCCCCGTTCTACACGCTTGGCCCGCTGACGACGGACATCGCTCCGGGATACGATCACATCACGTCGGGTATTGGTGCGGCGATGATCGGATGGTTCGGGACGGCGATGCTTTGCTACGTAACGCCAAAGGAGCATCTCGGACTGCCGAACAAGCAGGACGTCAAGGAAGGCGTCATCACGTACAAGCTCGCCGCCCACGCGGCCGATCTCGCAAAGGGTCACCCCGGCGCGCAGTACCGCGACAACGCACTCTCGAAAGCGCGATTCGAGTTTCGTTGGGAAGACCAGTTCAACCTCGGCCTCGATCCCGAAAAGGCGAAGGAGTTTCACGACGAGACCCTCCCCGCCGAAGGGGCAAAGCTCGCCCACTTCTGCTCAATGTGCGGCCCGCACTTCTGCTCGATGAAGATCACCCAGGACGTCCGCGACTACGCAGCCGCGCAGGGTGTTGAAGAAGCGCGAGCATTAGCAGTCGGAATGAGCGAGAAAGCGAAAGAGTTCGTCGAGAAGGGTGGCGAGATATACAAGTGAGACTCTTGTCAGAACCGGGAGCGGTAGCGACCGGGGTCTTCGAAGCTAAGAATTCCTAGCCGCGGATCTTCGCGGATGACGCGGATCAGAAAACTGATGTATCGCATCTGATCTGTGCGATCCGCGTCATTCGAGGTTAAGAGCGTCCGGAACGGATTGCAGCCGCAAATCCCCGGTCGCTACCGGCTCCCGGTTCTGACAAGAGCAC